>DAOWHR010000221.1 GCA_030641315.1 Anaerohalosphaeraceae bacterium
CTTGTGCAGAATGTTATAAAGTCGATACGTGAGATACGCAGCCAGTACAACATCTCGCCTAAGGTACGGCTGAAAGCATCGGCTAACGCGCCGGAGACCAAAGCGGCGATACTGAATGAGAATGTCGGTCTTGTATGCAGGCTGGCAGGGCTTGATGAATTTGTAGCGGGCGCCGGAGTCGAAAAGCCTAAGAACGCTGCGGGAGCCATCGTCGATGAGATGCAGGTATATCTGCATGACGCGATCGATCCAGCAGCGGAAAGAAAACGTATCGAAAAGCAAAAACAGCAGATCGAAAACGGATTAAAGGGTATTCAGGCCAAGCTGGGCAATGAAAATTTCATCAGCAGGGCCAAGCCGGAAGTCGTCGATCAGGCAAGAGCAAAGCTGGCGGAACTTTCCGAGCAGATGGCTGCGATCGAAAAACACCTGTCGGAACTTGAAGATTAATACTGTTAATTTCAGGACGGTGACACTATGGAAGTCAGGGTAGAACTGTCGAGGATCATTATTAACGAAGCTGCCGATCAGCAGATCATTGTTCTAAAAGAGATCGGCGGGGACAGGAGCTTTCCGATTGTGATCGGCGTCAACGAGATACTCGCTATCGACAGGCGGCTGAAAGGTTTTATGCTCGAAAGACCGATGACGCATGATCTGCTTGCCAATGTCATCGAAGCCAGCGGCGGAATGATCGATAAGGTTCTGATCAGCGACATCAGCGAACACACTTTTTACGCTGAGCTGCATATAGATTTTAACGGCAGAAAGGTTAAGGTGGACAGTCGCCCTTCGGACGCACTTGCGATAGCAGTCGGAGTTGATGTTCCTATTTTTGTTGATGAGCAGGTTTTTGAGAAGCTGAAGATTTAAAATTTGCGATCATCATCAGGACAACGGCGATACAAAGCAGTGAGTCGGCGATGTTAAATGTCGGCCATCGGTAGTCGATCAGCGGGATGGTAACATCGATAAAGTCACGGACAGCCCCTTCCTTGACGCGGTCGTAAAGATTGCCTAGTATGCCTGCGGTAAACATCGCCAGTCCGACCTGCATGAGCCTCTGCTTTATTCCCGAAAAAAAGAATATGCCTATCACAGCAACAAATGCTATAACGGAAAACATTACGAGCATGGTGGTTTTGCCTGAAGCGATAGAAAATGCCGCCCCGTGATTCAGCCTTATTATGAACGCGAAAAAGCCATCGATGAAGACATATTCTTTATGGGGCAGGGTTTCAAGCCATTGGAAGACAGCGGACTTGGTCCAAAGATCCGCAACGACCCCGACAACAACGATGGGCCAGAATAACATGTGGGCCTTTGCGTCAGGAAAGTGAATGAGTTTTTTCTCCGTGTTGTCGGGAGTGTTATCCATTTACGGGCCTTTTGCTGCATTGGAAAGAACGATTAGCGATGTGTGTATCTCTGCATCAGATCCCTGAGATTGGGCTGGTCAGCTTTGATCTCCAGCGATCTTTTCCAGTGGAGCATTCCCTTGTCTTTGTACTGAATCTCTTTGGTTTCGAGATACTGCAAAATGCAGACAACGCCGAGGCTCTTGTGCGACATCCAGTCCTGAGCATTGATCGCCAAAGCGGCATTGTAGCTTCCGACGGCTTCGTCGAGCTTCTGCTGTTTTAGCTGTGAAAATCCGAGGTACTGATATGCCGCGAGATTCTTTGGGTCAATTCCAATCGCGGTTTTGAGAAGTTCTTCAGCAGCCTGATATCTTTCGGCATTGAGGTATGCGCTTGCCAAAGAGATCATTACTTTTGGGTTGTTTCCTTCAAGTTCGAGCGCCCTTCTGTATGCGTCAATGGCCTCGTTATGCTGTTGCCTGACACCGTAGACATCGCCCAATATCCTTTCGGGTTCTGCTGCCATCGCGTCTAACTCGCGGGCCCTTGTTCCGTAATCAAAAGCTTTTTCATATTCCTTAAGCTCATAGAAACACTGCGCGGCGCCGATGTTGGCACCGAAGTGGTTCGGCTCTATGTTGGCAGCGTTTACGAAAGCGGAAGCGGCGCGGGTGAACTGTTCTATCAACTGTGCCATTTTGCCAAGATTGAAAAAATCCTTTAAGGACCATGGATCGACCTTTGTCGCTTCTTCGTAGGCATCGGCGCTCTTGTCGTACTGTTCCTGTGCCTGATAAATGTCTCCTTTGAAAGAATGCGCCATAGCGAAGTCAGGGGACAGTTTCAAAGCTGTGTCGAGCTTTTTTATGGCTTCGGCACTTTCATTGGTGTCGTTGAGCATGTGGGCATCAACATAAAGACTTATAGCCTCATCGGTCGCGTAAGCCCTGCTCCTTGCTGGCCTTATAAGTGAACAGCCATTGGCAAAGAGGATCGCCGAAGTTAATAAGGCAATTAAGAACAGGCCGCGTATCTTTTTAGACATTGCTTCAATCCTTTATAACAGATAAAGTCGCTCGATATACCATAGACATATACAGGTTCCGCATTTTAACACAGTAATGTAAATTGTCAATTTGTTTTAGGTGCCAAAAATATTGCGTTCATCCAATGCCGCAGTATGCTGCCGTTATTGACAGGCGGTTTGATGCAGCATGGACATGTTGATTAGCTCTGTTTTTATTGCAGATTGGCCCTTCTGTTTTCAATTAGCTTGAAAAAGTGAGCTTAAGGTGTATAATCGCCAGCTCGTTGCATTGGAACCAGGAAAAGTGTTTTATCTATAGAAAGTTTGAGAACTGGAACAAATTATGACAGATAAAAGTGTAAAACCGGTCAAAAGACCGTACGTAATGATAATCCGGGACGGTTGGGGATATAACCCTAACCCCAGGGAAGACAGCGTAAACGCAATCAAACTGGCCAATACACCGGTCGATGACATGCTGATGAGCGAGTATCCGCACTGTTTGATCCATACGAGCGGAGAAGCTGTCGGTCTGCCAAATGGTACGATGGGCAACAGCGAAGTGGGCCATCAGAATATCGGAGCGGGCAGAGTTGTGTATCAGAACTCGGTTAAGATAACGCTTTCGATACGTGAAGGCGAGTTCATGGAAAATGCAGAGCTTATCAAGGCGGTCGAATACGCCAAAGGCAACGGCGGAAAACTGCACGTTATGGGGCTGTGCAGTGATATCGGTGTGCACTCTCTGCTGGGACATCTTTACGGGCTGCTTGAACTTGCGAAACAGAATGACATGAAAGATATCTACCTGCACGCGTTTACTGACGGTCGTGATTCACCGCCAACCAGCGGGGCAGGCTACATCGCAGCAATCGAAAAAAAGATGGAAGAAATTGGTGTCGGCCAGGTAGCCTCGATCATGGGCCGCTTCTACGCGATGGACCGTGACAACCGATGGGAACGGGTACAAAAGGCTTATGAATGCATGACCAGCGGCGTGGGCGAATTTGCGTCGAGCGCTGCCGAAGCGATGCAGGCAAGCTACGCGAAAGATGAAACAGACGAATTCGTCAAGCCTGTAATGATAACCGATGCTGACGGCAAAGCAAAAGCGATCATCCAGGACGGTGACGCGATAATCTTCTTCAACTTCCGCGGCGACAGACCAAGAGAGATCACCCGCGCGTTCGTTGACGGCGACAGTTTTGACGGATTTGAGAGAAAGGCAAGACCCAAGGTTCATTACGTCTGCATGACTGAATACGATTCGACAATACCGGCAGCGGTTGCGTTTCCAAAACAGACCGCAATGCCCAATATCGCAGGCGAGTATTTCAGCCAGCTGGGACTAACGCAGTTCAGATGCGCAGAAACCGAGAAATACGCTCATGTAACGTTCTTCTTTAACGGCGGACGTGAGGAACCATTCGAAGGTGAAGACAGGCAGATCGTGCCCTCGCCAAAAGTTGAAACATACGACCTGCAGCCAGAAATGAGCGCGGCGGGCGTAACTGACATTGTTCTGGAACGGCTCGAAACAGGCAAATATGACGTCATGATAATGAACTTCGCAAACCCGGACATGGTAGGACATACGGGCGTGAAGGAAGCTGCGATAAAAGCCATCGAGACCGTTGATGCATGTGTGGGCAGGATACTTGACAAGGTCAAAGAGCTTGGCGGAGGCGGGATCGTTCTTGCAGACCACGGCAACTGCGAAAAAATGTATGACTTTGAAAACCACATGGAACATACGGCACACACTGTCGGCGATGTTCCATTTATCATTTTTGACGATCGTTTCAAGGGCACAACGATGAAACAAGACGGCAAGCTTGCGGACGTCGTACCAACAATGCTCGAAGCGATGGGCCTTGATAAGCCGACGGATATGACGGGTGAAAGTTTATTGTCGTAGCCAATACGGTTCATAGAGTGAGAGGTAATGCCGATGGCTAAGATAGCTGTACTTGATGACAATATGATCAATATGATCGCCGCTGGTGAGGTGATCGAACGCCCTGCCAGCGTTGTCAAGGAACTACTCGAAAACAGCATCGATGCCGGTGCGACAAAGATCGTTCTGCGTGTCGAAGACGGGGGACGAAAACTTATCAGCGTAACGGATAACGGCTGCGGTATAAGCGAGGATGATCTGCCTGTAGCTTTTTTGCCGCACGCGACGAGCAAGGTTCGCACCAGCGACGACCTTGACGGGATCGTAACGATGGGTTTTCGCGGCGAGGCACTTGCGAGCATCGCATCGGTAAGCCAGATTAGCATTGTAAGCCGAACAGAGGACTCTATTCAGGCCAACAGGCTTGGGATCGATTGCGGTGATCGTGATGAAATTGTTCCATGCAGCGGCGATATCGGAACAACGGTCGAGGTTCGGAACCTGTTTTATAAGCTGCCCGCACGGAGAAAGTTTCTGCGTACAGCCAATACCGAGATGGGACATATTAACGAGTTCTTTACACGGATCGCCCTTGCCAACAAAGAACTTGACATGATGCTTATCCATAACGGCAGGGAACTTCAAAGACTTTCGCCAAGCCAGACCATCGCCCAACGTGTCGGGCAGCTTTTCGGGCCGGAAATATGCGATGGTTTGATAGAGGCGAAAAGCGATGAGAAGTCAATGCGGATATTCGCCCTGATCGGCAAGCCGGCAAAAGCCAGGGGCAACAATAAGTATCAGTATATTTTTCTGAACAACAGGTATATCAGAGACAGGTTTATCAGTCATGCCATGAAGGAAGCTTACCGCGGGCTGATGGAACCGAACAAATATCCTGTTGTATTTCTTTTCATCGAGATGGATCCGAGCGATATGGATGTTAACGTGCATCCTACCAAGATCGAAGTGCGGTTCCATAACTCAAACATGGTTCATTCGCAGGTACTTGGGGTGCTTCGTGAGAAACTGCTTAGCATCAATCTCGATGTCGAGATCAGGCTGCCCGGCGCGGTAAACCTTAACGATGATCCCGCTCTTAGCAGCGAAGAAGAGACCAGACGCAAACGTATTTCAGATGCGATGGAGAATTTTTTCAAGGATCATAAGCCTGCCGGTCAGTCACAGCAGAGTTTTGGGTTTTCCGGTTCGCACCGACCAGGCAGCGGCCAAAGTTTTGGCGTGGGCAAAGCCGCATCAGGTTCAACCAGTCATTATCCAACACCCCCTGCTCAAACACAGCATTACAGCGAACCTGAAAACGAGCAAGCCCCCCCCCGCCGCAGGGTGCAGATTTTTGCAGGTTCACAACAGTTATATTCTGGCTCAAACAGATGAAGGCTTTGTGATAATCGATCAGCATGCCCTGCACGAACGTATCATCTATGAAAAGCTGTGCAGAAATGTGCGTGAAGGAAAACTCGAATCGCAAAGACTGTTGATACCGGAGACGCTTGCTGTGAGCGATAACGAAGCGGAGGCCATACAGGAAAACAGCGACTTTATCGCAAAGCTCGGAATTGAACTCGAGCCGTTCGGTCCTGATACGATGGCGATACAGTCGTTTCCGACCATGCTGGCCAAAGCTAATCCTGTTGAGTTTGTACGCGAGATGGTTGACAAACTTTCGGATAAATCGCCTGGCATTGACGCTGAGAGACTTCTTCACGAAGTGCTTGATATGGCGGCATGCAAAGCAGCGATCAAAGCGGGACAGCCGCTAAGCGAAGGAGAAATGAGCCAGCTTTTTGCTGATAAAGATGCCGTGGTACGAGCGAGCAGATGCCCGCACGGCAGACCGACAACAATAAAATTCACTCTGGATGAACTGGAAAAACAATTCAAACGCACCGGTTTCTAGGCTCCCAGCTTTGGAAGAACTATCAAAAAAATCATCGTATAATAAAGGAAGTTAAAGTGACAAGAATTGCCGCAAAAAAAACAACACTGAAAGATCGATTGCTGAAAATCACAAAAGAAGTACAGAACTGCCCTACCGCTCCTTACCGGGAAGAGCCGGTCCGTGAATACATCAAGCGATTCTGCGATGACAGAAAGATCGATTATCGTCAGGACGATATGGGTAACATCATCGTAACGTACGGCAAGCAGTACGATAACGAAGTCCTGGCTTTTGCGGCGCACATGGACCATCCCGGATTTATCGCCGAACAGGATTCGGCTGGCAAAAAGGTTACCGCATTGTTCTACGGCGGGGTTGAGGAAAAATATTTCAAAGGCTCGAAGGTGCGGTTCTTCACGGCTAACGGAGAAGTTAGAGCAACTGTAAGAAAAACCCGGTTCGATCAGAAAAAACGAACTAAGCGTGCCTGGCTTGATGTTGAAGGTGACGTTAATCGCGGCGACGCGGGCATGTGGGACCTTAAGGTACATAAGGTCAAGGCAGGCAATATCTATTCGCGTGTCTGCGATGATCTTGCCGGCTGCGCAGCGGTGCTTGCACTTCTCGATGAGCTTAAACTAAGACGCATCAGAAAAAAGGTGATGGGCGTATTTACCGTTGCCGAGGAGTCAGGACTTAACGGTGCGAAATATCTGTGCGCCAATAAACGAATCTCAAAGAAAATTAATATTGTCGCAATCGAAACAAGCAGCGAACTTTGCAACGCAAAGATCGGCGACGGTGTGGTAATTCGGGTCGGCGACGCTACGAGTATTTTCACACCTGAGATGACAGATTTTATGACGAAAATAGCTAAGGGGATAACCAGCAAAGGATTCAATTTTCAGCGAAGACTGATGGACGGCGGGACATGCGAATCGTCAGTTTATCAGTCATTTGGATATTGCAACGGCGCAGTGTGCGTTCCGCTGGGCAATTATCATAACCGCAATGTTGCCGGTAAAAAAATCGAAGAAGAATATGTCTCGGTAAAGGATATGGTAAACATGGCGTTGCTTTTTGTTGATATGGTAAAACATTGCAATAAGCTCGTCAATATTAAAAAAGCCAAGCGGCCAGTATACAAACAACTGCATGGCCAACTCGGTGAGGTGACGTACCGATAGCTAAATTAACAGTATAATCAGCGGTTCCTGTTGTACAGAAATCCCTGTTTCATACGCTTTCAACGTCCGATAAATCCATGGAATACTACAAAAAAGTAGTTTTCAGCAACTAAATAAATGTTTACAATGACACCACAAATCAACATAAACCTTTCCTTGGCAGGCATTTACACATATCCTTATTTTCCTTGCATAATAAAGCGATACTAAGTATCATCCTAGTCTTAGGATTTTTTAGCCGTAATAATTATGCTGCGGCAAAATTCTAATTTGCCTTTTGGCAACTTCAGGTCATGAGCGTATAGATAAATAGAGGAAAGGTATCGTAGTGGCAAAAACGGTTAAGAAAACCAGTAAAACAAAAGCTGCTAAGAAAACGACTGCGACAAAGAAGAAAACCAGTACCAAAGGTGCAACTGTGAAAAAGACAGCTACAAAAAAGTCGTCGGCAAAGAAGAGTGTGGTTTCTAAGCCCACAACTGCAAAGAAAGCGGTTAAGAAATCCGTAAAGAAGGCTGCCAGGAAAGCGGTTAAGAAAACCGTTAAGAAGACTTCTAAAAAGTCAGCCTTAATAAAGGCCGCAGTTAAAAAGACAATTTCCAAAAAAACCCGCGTTAAAAAAGTCGTCAAAAAAACCCGAAGCAGAAGGGCTGCCAGCAATAAGCACCTCACCAGGTCAGACCTTAAGAAGTTTCGTATTTTGCTGATGTCCAAGCTAAGCGAACTTACCGGTGACGTGGTCCATATAGAAAACGGCGCGTTGCGATCATCCCGTCTCGATGCCGCTGGTGACCTTTCCAGCATGCCTATCCACATGGCAGACATGGGTACCGATAATTTCGAACAGGAATTTGCTCTTGGGCTGATGGACAGCGAACGGAAATTGCTTCGCAAAATATATGACGCACTCAAACGCATGGACAAAGGTGTCTATGGAATATGCGAAGGCACCGATAAACCAATATCCAAGGCCAGGCTTGAAGCCAGTCCATGGTCGCGATACTGCATCGAATATGCCAGAATGGTTGAAAAGGGCCTTGTGATCGAAGGTGATAAGATTTACGATGAGCAGGACGAGGACATTTTTGAAGATGAAAATATAGACGAAGACGAAATCGGCGAAGACAAAGATGAATATAGCGCCTTTGCACTTCCTGAAGAAGATGACGAGGACTTCTAGCGTCTTGTTTTATTGAAGCAAATGAACCAAAAGGCTCGTCCCAATGACGGGCCTTTTTTTCGAACATTAATATATTATTTTATCGAGATGGTGTTGGTTGCAATTCAAATGTCCAAAATGCAAAAAGCCTATATCCGGTCATGAAAAAAAGGACACGACGGACAAAGAAAATGGCGGCTTAGGAAAGTATTTCCCATTCTGTAGTGAAAGATGTAAGCTTCTTGATATTGGAGCCTGGCTTGACGGCGACTACAATATCCCAATAGTTGAAAATACCGAACCGGAAGCAGATTGATGATCTGCAGCGTCAACGGGAAATGTTTTTTGTTGTTTTATGCGATCTTTTTGATATTATACGTTTGTGAACAGGCGTCTGGAACGGCTTTTTAACTCACTAAGAACAGCCTGTCATCTCACTGAAAGGGCCTTTGATGATCGAAGAAAAACAACTTGGGCAACTTTGGAAGAATCTTGCTTTTACGAAACTGTTCAAAGCCTTCAAAATGGCGGCCAGGCCCGGTAAACTTGTGATCGGTATGGTCGCGATAGCACTGGCCTGTGTAATAGGCCAGACAATGGATGTTATCAGCGCCTCGGTCATAACCGGAACCTCTATTTCTCCCAACTCCCGCCAAGTCGTAACAACAACAGAACTTCAATGCTATATTACCGAGCCTGAGACCACTGATAATTTCATTTCCATGTATTTCGAGACCGGCAAGCGAAAGGGAGTATTCAACACTCTATGGCGGTTCTGCGCAGAACGATTCAACATGGCGTTCGTTCCGCTGCTGAAATTCGATGAATCAAATATTTTCGCAAACATACGAAATGCCTTTGACAATATCGGTCAGTGCATCCGCGCTTTTATCTGGGCATTTTCGTACCACACAGTTTACAGCATCGTATTTTTTATTCTGGTTTTTCCTATAGTCTGCATTTCCGGCGGAGCGATATGCCGCTGTGCCGCTCTCGAATTCGCTCGCGGTGAAAAGGCAGGTATTGTCGAAGCATTGAGTTTCGGTGCCAAGAGGTTCAAAAGTTTTCTGGCGGCGCCGGCATTAAGCGTCCTATTGCTTGTAACATTTTGCGGCATGATCTCACTGCTGGGTCTGGCCGGGAACATCAGGTTGTTCGGCGAATTCGCCATTGGGCTTCTTCTTCCTGTCGCATTAGTTTTTGGGGTACTTGCCGTATTGATGGCCATAGGCATCGTAGGCGGTTCAGGGATGATGTGGCCATGTGTGGCTTATGAAGGTTCCAGCGGTTTTGACGCAGTAAGCCGATCCTTTATGTATGTATTCACTCAGCCCTTGTGGGTGTTGGTCTATTCATTTATTGCCACAGTTTATGGGACCTTGTCGTATCTGGTCGTGCGTTTCTTTACATTTCTATTGCTCCTTGTAACATACAACCTAATCGAGTTTGGCTTATTCAACGGCACTGGCGGAGAGGCAAAACTGGCAAGGATATGGAGTCACCCAAGCTTTTTTAACCTTATGGGAAATACTAACGCCACAAGAGCCAGCTGGACCGAATCTGTTTCGTCTGTAATTGTAAATCTTTGGATAATCGCACTAATATGGCTTGTGGTGTCATTTATCATCAGTTTTTACTTCTGCGTAAATACTGTGATATACTCAATACTTCGCAGCACAGTCGATGGCACTGAGCCTGAAGATGTCTATCTTCAGTTAAATGAAATTAACAGCTGCGATGAGTAGATCATCGGACAGATAAACGGATAAAGCACTATGAATTGTCGCCTTACGGAATCCAAAAAGATTTCAAGTTTTCCCCTAAAAAAAACGATACACCAAATGACAATAACTTGACGTATGCATTTATAATAGCTATACTTGTGAATTATTGATTTTAAAAGAGCAGCAATTATTACGGAGTGAACATCGTATGAGCGATTCTGATGATCGCAAAATGCCGGATAGCGAGGCAAGCAATAGCTTTGAGTCTTCAGCAGCAAGCGTAGAGGGCCTGCTGCGTCACCGGAGGCTTCTGGTCATCCTTGCGCACGTTCTGGCATTTGCCATATCACTGCTACTGTCTTTCCTGGTTGTCAAAAACATGCACATGCAGAAGTCGTGGGTATTGTACGATTACCCGTTTCTGTTTTTGGTGTCACTTCTGATCAAGCTTCCGGTCTTCGGTCTTTTCAAGCAGTTTCGCGGTTGGTGGCGATATGTCGGCATGAGCGACCTGGTCTCAATAGCAAAAGCATCCATCGTAAGCACCACCTTGATAGTAGCTTTGTGGGTTGGAATAAACAGTTCAGACTTCATCCGTCAGGGCCTTAAGAATATGCCTGAGATCGGTGAGGGCATAATAATGCTGGATCTTTTCACAACGATCATGGTGCTTAGCGGATTGCGTATGGTTGTGCGGCTGTACTACGAAGAATTCACGGCTGAGGTCGGTTCGGGAATGAAACGCTTCCTTATCGTCGGCGCAGGCGATGCGGGCGAGGCACTTCTTCGTGAGATCATGCGAATGAAAGTGGAACAATACGATGTTGTCGGATTCATAGACGACGACCCTGCCAAACAGGGGATGAGCATTCATGGCGTAAGCGTGATGGGTATGGTTGACGACATGCCCACTATCTGCGGTAAAAACGAGATCGAAGAGATCGCGATCGCCATGCCAGGCGCCACACGCAGCCAGCTGAGACGTGTCATTCAGATGTGCGAAAATACTCAGATACGTTTTAGAACTGTTCCATCTCTTACTGACATTGCGTCAGGAAAGTTTAAAGTTTCTCAGATACGTGACGTTAATATCGATGACCTTCTCGGACGTGAGGTCATTCAACTTGACCTCGAAGAGATCAAGTCTTTTCTTACGGACAAAGTGATCCTTGTAACCGGTGCTGGCGGTTCCATCGGTTCAGAGATGTGCAGGCAGGTATGCCATTTTAAGCCCAAACTTCTGCTTCTTATCGAACAGGCTGAAAATCCGCTGTTCTTTATTGAACGTGAACTTCGCAAGAATTTCCCAGATGTTGAGATGCAGGCAATTATTCGCAACATCACCGACCGTGAACGCATTGAGCAGGTATTCGATCAGTACAGACCTGAGGTTGTCATTCATGCCGCGGCACACAAGCATGTCCCGCTGATGGAGGGAAATCCAGGCGAGGCGATTAAAAATAATGTGATCGGGACCAAAACTATCGCCGATTCCGCTGATAAATACGGCGCAGACGACTTTGTGATGATAAGCACAGATAAAGCTGTCAATCCAACCAGCATTATGGGATCAACGAAACGTATCGCTGAAATGTATATCCAGGACCTGAACGAAACCAGTGACACACACTTCATCACTGTACGATTCGGCAATGTTCTTGGATCGAATGGTTCAGTTGTTCCTATCTTCAAAAAGCAGATAGAGGACGGCGGCCCTGTAACAGTAACACATAAAGATATGACACGTTACTTTATGACAATACCTGAGGCGAGCCAGCTGGTACTGCAGGCAGCGACACTTGGGCACGGGGGCGAGATATTCGTCCTCGATATGGGTGAACCTGTCAAGATCGTCGATCTTGCCCGTGAACTGATAACCCTCAGCGGATTCAGGCCCGGCGAAGATATTGAGATTACCTTCAGCGGACTTAGGCCCGGAGAGAAGCTCTTTGAAGAGCTTTCGATTGAAGGCGAAGATATGCTGCCGACAAAGCATCCGAAGATCGCTGCCTGGCAGAATATTCCAAAAGATCGCGAGACACTTCACAATGAGATCGAAATTCTTCTGGAAATATCGCCAACTCAGGATTACTCGAAGATCGTCGAACATGTCAAGAAGCTTATCCCGGAATACATAGGTGATAAAGTCAACGCAGGATAGTAACGACGCTGTCTTTCTCTATGTGCAGTACTATGAAACTGCCGATACAAATATAAAAGCCCGCATTTGGCGGGCTTTTATTTTATCATCATACGGAACTTATCGATCACATCCGGGTATTATCTGTCACTCTTGGATGGGCACTGTCGTAAACCTCTTTGATCTTTGAGGTAGTCAGATGTGTATATATCTGAGTTGTTGAAAGCGACTGATGGCCCAGGAGTTCCTGGACGCTTCTCAGGTCCGCACCGTTATTGAGCATGTGAGTTGCGAAACTGTGACGCAGCGTGTGCGGGCTGATAGCCGGATCAAGTCCTGCCTGGGCAAGGTATTTGTCCATCTTACGCCTTATGCTTCGAACGCTGAGGCGTTTGCCATGTTTATTAGCGAACAGTACCTTTGGGTCAAAGTTGCTGTCGTTAAGCATTCTTTTGTTCCTGAACTCTATGTAGCCCTGAATCGCCTGCAACGCCTTGGAGCCGATCGGCGCGAGTCTTTCCTTCTTGCCCTTGCCGCGGATATGGATCACTTCACCAAGGAAGTCAACATCGTCCATGTTCAGGGCAGCGATCTCACTGACTCTCATGCCGGTGTTGTAAAGCACTTCAAGTATCGCTTTGTCACGGGCACCAAGCCATGTATCTGTCGGCGGTGTGTCGAGCAAAAGCTGTACCTCTTCATACTCCAGGAACTTTGGCAGTTTCTTTTCCTGTTTTGGAGTTTTAACAGACGTTACCGGGTTCGAATCGATAAAGTTCCGCCTTACCAGAAACTTATAAAAACTCCGCAGTGTCGCAAGCTTCCGGGCGGTTGTCGACTTTGAGTACTGTTGTTCGTTCAGAAAGGCCATATACCGTCTGATGGTGTCAACGTCAACGGCAAGAACGACCTGCTTTAGATCAACGGTCGTTTCGGTACTGACAACTGTTGCTGTTGATCCGTGTTCCGATGACCATGGGTTTGCGTGGTTATCTGAATCCGTATTAGTTTGCGGCTTAGCCATATTTGCTGACAGCCAACCGCCAAACTGCACCAGATCAGCACCATAACACTTGGCAGTATGGCCCGAAAAATGCTTTTCATACGTCAAATAATCCAAGAAATCCTGACTGAGATGACAATCCTTCATTATATCCACCTTTTTTACACATTGTTCCGGCACGAATGCCGTTTAGCTATATTAGCGGCAGATCACCGCATATCTTTTTATTTAGAATGACTGCATCGCGTCATGCATGTCGTTATGGAGCAATTTGTCTGCCTGTCCGATGAGTGACTGTGTCAACTTAAAACTAAGTACAGCAGCGTCAAACCAATCGAAATCAGTCTGGCTGTCCCCGGCGCATTCGACGATAGCATCGAGTAAATGGCCTTCGCTGCCATCTTCGTATCTAAAGACGTACTGCTGAATGCCTTTGTTTAATACTAACTGTCTGCTCTTACCCATTTTACATTCCAACTAACCGCGAACCATATTAACGAAGATACAGATTCTGCACTCCATACTCTTGTTATCGGTCTGAAAGGCTGAAAACTAATACAAAAAGTTGGATTTTTCTCAAAAAAAGCACATTTAAGTACTAAGGGGGTTCTTTATCGGTCATTACAATATTGATAAGTGTGTTATCATGAATTCCGATGGATGAAATTTTATTGATTCCACTTAAGCAGATGAAAATAACTTAAGTGGGATCGGTTGTTTTTGGCGGTGTTTGGTATTGCGGGATGTTCTATTCCGGCAGCTTATAGAACGCTTTTCCCATACGGGACTCGACGACAATCTCTCCGGTTCGTTTGAGGGCCTCAAGCCGTTCCGTAAGCTGTGTTGTCCGGGTCTGTAAGCCAGCCGAAATATCGGCCAGGCTGCAGGGACGCCGTTTTAACATTTCAATAATGTCACGGTCGGTTACCGTACCGGCAGATGAAGTCTGTGGACCTCGCGCGAAATCCGCGATCACTTCGGCACCGGAACCAAACTGTCTGGCTATGGACTCAAGTTGATCGAGAGGAACTATCTTCGCGGCGGCATCGGCTGTGGGTCTTACCGCGGTGTTGAGCTGGATACGGTCAGGCGAAATGCGGTCAACGATCTTTTTCATACGGGCGATCTGCTCGTCGGAGGTATTTATCCCCATGCAGAAGAACAACTCAAGCCATATCCGGCCGGTGTATTCGGTCCTGAAGGCTTCGAGGCCGCGGGTAAGATCGTCAAAACTTATCTCCGATGCCGGATTGTTCATTCTGTCGAACGTTTCCTGGTCGCCAGCATCAAGGGACGGCAGAACGAGGTCCGCTTTGGCGCAATCGGCGCGGACTCGGGGGTCGTTAAGCAGCGTGCCGTTGGTGATGACAGCAACGGGGATGTCCGTGATCTGCTTGATATGGTCGATCAGTATGCCAATGTCGGAGTTCAAAGTCGGTTCGCCTGAGCCGCTTAAGGTTATGTAGTCCGCGACCAGGCCGTCGGCGATCCTTTGACGCAATTCGGCCAGAACAGTATTGATATCGACATACGGCTTGCGAACAGTTGTCTGCTTGGCGTGCATTCCAAGCTGGCAGTAGAGGCAGTTCTGTGTGCAGGTCTTGAGCGGAACAAGATCGACACCGAGACTAAGACCGAGCCTGCGGGAAGGAACGGGGCCAAACAGTATTTTTTTGTTTTCAGTCATGTTATTTATTCACTATCTCAAAGATTGCTTTGCAGTCCTTTATCAAACCAGACACCCATTCGATGGGCATTACGCAGGCGGCGTCACATTTGGCGTTGTCCGGGTCGGTGTGGACCTCAAGAAAGAGTCCGTTGGCCCCTGCAGCAACCGCGGCACGGGCAAGTATCGGCGCCATCTCGCGTCTGCCGGCACTGGCATCGCCAAGTCCGCCCGGCTGCTGCGTCGAATGAGTCGCGTCAAATATCACCGGACAGCCAAGCTGCTTCATTATGGTCAGGGCACTCATGTCATTGACAAGGCGGTTATACCCGAAAAATGTCCCGCGTTCCGTAAGCATTATTTTTTCCGCGCCAGCTGACTTAAGCTTGCCCACAACATTGGTCATTTCCTCGGGCGATACGAATTGTCCCTTCTTGACCGCTGTTGGTACGCCTGTCTTTGCGCATGCGACAAGCAGATCCGTCTGACGGCACAAAAACGCCGGGACCTGCATACAATCGACAACTTTGCCGATCTGCTCGGCCTGCCACGGCTCGTGAATATCCGTCATAACAGGCAGTCCCGTCTCCTGACGGATCGTCGCAAGTATCTCCAGCCCCTTATCGATCCCAGGCCCGCGAAAACTTGATATGCTGGAGCGGTTCGCCTTGTCAAAGCTGCCCTTGAAGATCACGCCGACGCCGGTTTCCTGCTGCACCTTAAGCAGGCCGCTGGCAATATCCCTGCAAAGATCAATATCCTCTAAAACACAAGGCCCAGCCATAAGAAAAAGCCCGGAATCCAACCCTATTTCAACATCACCAATTTTAAACATTATTCGTTCCTGAAAAATTATCTGTCGATACTATAAGCCAGACATACTTCTAAACAATAAAATATATTATTCATCAACACGTACATTGTATATTCATTTGTCAGATTGTGGATCCGTTTCGTTTACCTGCTTAACCAAAACTCCTGTGGTTGGCTCGGGAATACCTTTTGTCTTCATGCTCAATTTCAGTTTATCCGGATTTGCTGGATCAACAGAAAGCTTAGTCTCGCACTTAACACCACTAAAGGGATGCTCACCTGATGGATTAAAAATAGTTTTAAGATCCTCTTGTACAGGCATGTAATGATATTGATCAAACAACAGTTCTTCATCCTTAATTCTTATATTTTCGATTTCAATTCGCCATGTTTCATTTGGCGGGGTATCGATAATAGGAATCTCTCCCGAATAATGAGTTATCTTATAACAAAGTTCCTCTTCTGCAAGCCAATGACCATGAAATGCCCCATGTTTTTTTTGCGTAGTCTTTTTCTCAGTAGGACATCCGCAAAACAAGAATGTTGACAATAAAAGAATGAAGATAATGTTGGTTTTTCTTCGAGTAGACATATGGTACTTCCTCATTTTATTTAAAATAATCTGAAAAAAGGTGTCAGGAACCTTTTTCTGACCCAATTCAACAACTTATCGCCTCTAGCTTATGGCCCTGATCATTCTGGTTCTTATTCCTGCTGGCTTTGCTCCGGGGGGTACGAGTATTTTAACTGTCTGCGGTATAACCTTGATCTCGACAGGCAATGACGGTCCCGGGTCGCCGTCGATCTGAATGCCCACCTGTGAGGGGGAGCCTGTTACGTTTATGACTTTGCCCTGCTTGTATATCACGTCCGAGGATTTCGTGTGCCGTTTGCACAGAGTCATAATCGCGTGCTTGGCAAGATGCAGCCTTGACCCGCATTTGTAAATACACACGTCCAGCAGCCCGTCACCGTAGTCAGCCTTTTTCAGGATCTGCAAGCCGATAGCGTATCTTGAAATATTACCGACAAAGACAAGCCCCGGGCCATGAAATATCTCTTCGCCATCGACACTAACGCCGATAACCGGGAACTTGTGATCCCAGAAAGTCCGCCACAGCGGCCAGAAATAGTCAAAGTGAGTGATGTTGCCGTCGCGGTTTCGATGCACCCGCTTTACAACATCGCCGTCAAACCCGAAGCCGGCGATAGAGGTAAAGCATTGCCCGTTGGCCTGGCCAAGGTCAAGCGATCTTATCTCGCCGTCAAAGGCTTTTATCAGCGTTGAAAGTTTCTCATCATATCCCATCTCGCTGGCAAGGAGGTTTTCCGTACCGGAGGGCACGAACATGATCAGCTTATCGGAGCCTTGCACACCCTGGACGACCTCACGGATGGTCCCGTCGCCGCCGCTGACGATAACCATATAACAGTCGCTTTGGCCTGCCGCATCTTCGGCAAGCTGCCTTGCGTGTTCCAGCGACGTCGTAAGGGTTACCCTGATGTCATATTGATGTTCCTTGAGGTAATCGACAAATGCGCGTACCGTGGCTTTTGAGCTGCTCTTACCGGAGCCGGGATTTATGATAAACGAGATGTAGCCTTGATCCGGTTGCATCATATAAGATCACCTTTGATTTTTATTTGTAACAATTATAAATTCCCGGTTCTATGCGGCTCTTAGGTTTCAAACTTGAACTCGACATTAATCGCGAGAACTTACCACCCTAAAGGGTGTCTGTAAACATTATCTCACGTTTGTCGAGTCCGTGTTCGACGACAGCATCACGCATCAGCCTTGAATAGCCGCAGCTGATGTGGTCCGAACCCGACAGGCCCAGCATATCGAGCACATTTTCAATAGCGTTTTCGCTGGGGCCTTCGACCTCTATAAAAGAACCTATCAGCGGCAGTTGGTCAAGACATATTTCACAGTCAGCCAGATCCCACAGCTGGCGTTTCTTTTCAAACTCAAGCCGCTTGGTAAAACCGATAGCTTCGAGAATATCAGCCATTGCTGCATGATCTTCTACCTGTACCTCAACTTCCTGTCTTGACTTGAATTTCGTTTTCTCCCGCGCACCCTTGTATGTCAGTATAACCGTTGCATTGCCGTCAATCGTCTGCCTGCGAAGCCGAAGCCCCCTATCAGTACGCGTAAGCGTCCGCTCTGCATCAACAAAATAAGAATCAAGATGATGCTGGACAGATTCCAGCGTAGCACCTTGAGCCTTCAGCAACTCAGCGACCGGCTCAAGCGACTCAACCCTAATTTTAGCCTCAATCTCAATTTTCATAATATCATCCTGACCACACGGTCTCTAGAATTTGATTCATCATGGCTTTCAAATTCCTTTTTTTATCCGAGAAAGATTCACTATTACAAATAAGTGTGGAATTTTCAACCTCATATTAGTATTACCCAAAACACATACAGCTATATAGATTATTTACATATGCTTGCCTAAGAATGCTTGCGCTCTGGAAATTGTAAATGCAGCACCTGGATGATACTGATTATCTTTTAGCCATTCTTCTAATAAATGTATTTTATTGCCTAAATTTACAAAATCGATTTGTTTTCCTTCCCAGTTTAATTCCGCTTTTGTTTTAATATCATTTATCACTTCATCGTCATTTACTAAGGCTAAAAATGACATAATTGGTACACCGTTTAGGCAATCAAAACCAAAACCAAGAAAAATAAACTCAATAGTACCTTTATCAATTGCAGACAAAACATTTTTGGCTTCCTTAGAGTTGTCATAAAACCAGAAAGGATTGACTTTTTTGTTACTTGCCTGATTTATTAATTCTTCAAAGTTAAATAGCTCCTCCAAATATTCTTTTAGAAAATTATAAAGAAGTATTTGATTTCCCTTTGTACGCTGACATACATTATTGGCAATTGGTTCCATCCCAAAATTGGGGACTACCGCTCTAGCATTTGGATACGTCCCAATATCGCTAGACCTTTTATGTATTAATAGTTCAAAACTGCTTTCTGATTTCAAAGCCAATAATACGGAACCCCCTAGTCCAAATGGTTTAGTTTTCAAATGTGATGCATCAGTTACACTTGAAATATAATGATTTCTGAAAGGTGTATCCTGTTTTGCCCCACCTTTAGCTACCACATTAAATGTTTCGTCTTCAAGTTTTGAGATATTCGAATATGCCTGGTAGTACGTACACTCTTTTACATGAAATTCTAACAATCCTTCTTTGGAGTCACACTCAATCCGATCAAGATATACTGCTGGTCCATCAGGAAACATTACGACTCCAGACGCTTCTCTATCTTTAATGACATTGTTATCAATATCGAAATCATTAACTCCATCTGCTAAAATTATTAAATGTTGTGACGATCCATTTTTTAGGTCTACTGCCTGATTAACACACCATTCCTTCTTGGTTAAAAACGCTATTTTTTTCTCAAACTCACCTATTTTACAACTATACAAATCATCATATGTACCATTTTTTTTGTAGTAAGATAAAAGCCATTTTGAGTTTGCACTAGTATTGCGAGCTACCTTTCTTAGTTTATTCCTCTTACTGCGTTTTTGATCTCTTAGAACAGATTTTGAATACTTAAGAATAGACGTTAATATCTGGCCTAATACAACTCCTACTAAAACAGCAAAAAAATCATTCATGATTAATCCTTTAAATTACCTTGGTGTTCTCAAGCACAAAAATTGCAAGTGGTGCCTGATGTAGGTCTATCATAGGAAGACCATAATAGAGAATTTGTTTGATGCTAAAACTATCCTTGAAAATAGATTCCCATTCCTCTACTGTTCTATATGTAAATGGAAAATGCTGGTTTTTATCTTTAATACCCAAAGAGAAAACATCAAGAGCCGACATTAATATTTTAAAATTTTCATCACTCAAACAACCAATTTTTTTATGTAAGAATAAAGACTCCTCTATCATAGGAGTTTTTGTATGTGAGATAGAGTTCTCATAAACAATCAATGTCCCTTTATGTTTTAATATCCTAGTTATTTCAGAAATAATACTAAGTTGTTCTTGCTTACTCATATGATGTAATGAGTATCTGCATATTGCAACATCAAAAGAATCATTCGGTGCTGGTAAAGTACTGCCATTATCCTGAACCTTAAAATTAATATTTTTTGTATTTGTAGATTTATTGTTATTAGTAATATCAGTGCCTAGAACACTACTTACTCCACAATAATTAGCTACTAAGACATGTGCAAGGCAATTATCATCCGCACCAATATCTATGACTTTACCATTTACGTACGATGAATTTATCAGGGATAAACTATCAAGAAGGTTTTTTTGCCTGAAGTTATTAGTATAATAGTCATTCAAACCAAGAAGATCGAATTCATTTCGTAACCCCAGTATTCTTTTTTTAACTGTTGTTAAATCATCCTGTGAATTAAGACCTTGCAAGAAGGATATATATATTTTAAAAAATGTTATTCCTTTTTCTCCAAAATATTTTTTGTATGTAATAGAAAATAAAATATCTATTATTTCTATTATTTGGGGCTTGTCAATTAGCTCTAGGAGGATAGCCGAAGAATTTAAACCATAGTTACGCTTTTCATTTGCACGGTGCTTTTCTGAATTATCCGCGATCTGCATTATCAGTTCCTCTATCAGCCAGAAGGCCGAATTTATGTTTATATGACTTCAGTATGCACATATATTTTGTTAAACAGATTGAATTAAAGGGGCCAGACACAATAGTGTTCGGCACCTTTTCCAGTATCAACCTTCTTTAAACCCGTGTGCGTCATATCTCAAAACGCCTTCAAATTTCAACAAATCCAAATGCCTTAACTACTATCTACTAAATACTAGCTACTGCTTCTATCATACAATAATATTAACAAGTCTCGACTTAACAACTATGATCTTCTTCGGTTCTTTTCCTGCCATTGCTGCGATAACCTTCTCGCTTGCCAGTGCCTTTTGTTTGATCTGGTCTTCGTCCGCGTCTGCAGCGACTACGATCCTGTCCTTGATCTTGCCAAGTATCTGAACTGCAAGTTCGATCTCTTTTTCCTTTGTCAGTTCTTCATTGTACTTTGGCCATGGTGTATACGCAAGACACTCAGAATTGCCGAGTCTTTGCCAAAGTTCCTCAGCCAGATGCGGTGCCAAAGGTGACAGAACCATTAAGAATTTCTCAATAGCGGATTTTGGCCTCTGCTTTAGCGAACCGATGTGATTGACGAATATCATCATCTGGCTGATCGAGGTGTTGAATCGGAAATTATCAATATCATCGCCGACCTTTTTGATGGTTTGATGCAGCAGCCTTTCGGTTGCCTCATCAGGAGCGGCATCACAAATACCGCTGGATATCTCACCTGTAAACTCATCGACAATCATCCGCCACGCCTTAGACAGGAACCGATGCACACCCTCAACACCGTTCATTGACCAGGGCTTCGTCGCTTCAAGCGGCCCCATGAACATTTCATACAGCCGCATCGAGTCCGCGCCGTACTGGTCTATAACCAGGTCCGGGTTGACAACGTTTCCACGGGACTTGCTCATCTTCTGGCCGTCCTGGCCGAGGATCATGCCCTGGTTGATCAGCTTCTGGAACGGTTCGGGACTTTTCACATACCCAAGATCGAACAACAGCTTGTGCCAGAACCGCGAGTACAGCAGATGCAATAC
>DAOWHR010000396.1 GCA_030641315.1 Anaerohalosphaeraceae bacterium
ACACGCTTGCATTGCTTGTACGGATCCGTCTCTGGAAGTGTGATATCCGTATATTCCTGCTGAGCCCATGGAACCAATAGTCGTTTTTGATTCTGCCATCCATACCGCTTATCCTGTCTATCGTCAGCCCGCGATAATCGTTACTGATGTCGGTACTATTCTGGCTTTTTGTCAGGGCCGGGAAAGCACCAGCGATTCTGCTCAAAACGATGTCGTACTTAAGCGAAGTACTGATGGAGGCTATACGTGGGGACCTCTGCAGTTGCTTCATGATGCAGGCGATGACAATCTAAACAACATACAGGCTGTTCAGGTCAAAGAGACCGGCCGCGTCATTGTCATGTACGGAAGGTTCCCGCAGGGATGTCATGTGAGTTGTGTTCAGCCGGGCTATTATTCCCCCGGTGACGATACTCACCATCGAACCTATATGATGTATAGCGACGATGACGGCCTCACATGGTCCGCTCCGAGCGACATTACAAGCATGGTGCGTGAACCATCGGACCAGTACATGTCTTCACCCGGTAACGGCTTTGGTTTTCAGCTTCGACGTGGCCCCTATACCGGACGAATTATTATGCCTTTCCACAACCGTTGGGATTCCAAACCCAAAAACGACACCGTTATTTATAGTGACGACCTGGGTGAAACATGGCAGACAGGCGGCTATGGCACTGTTATAACTGCTAACCCCGGCGAGGTTTGCGGTGTCGAGCTTATTGATGGCTCTATAATGTTAAACGCTCGGTCCAGCACTGGCAAACAAAGACTTGTCACCACCAGCGCAGACGGAGGACAAGCATGGGGTCAGTGGATGCAGGATACAACCCTCATAGAACCTCCGTGCATGGGTACGATCATTCGATATAGCGACCCGCTCAATGGAGAGATCAGCAGGATACTCTTTGCCAATCCCGCCTCGACAACTGCGAGAGAAAAAGGGACTGTTCGTCTCAGCTACGATGAAGCGCAGACCTGGACTATATCCAAGGAGTTTGTCCCCGACTATTACGGCTATTCATGTTTAACGATACTGCCCGACACAAGGATAGCTTCTTTCTATGAGTCCGATAGCGGTTTTAAAACGATGACACTGGCTGTATTCTCTCTTAAATGGATGACAGACAGCACCGACTGGCAGGGTAAACAGTAAAATATAAAGGATTAAAAAGATGGACAGAAGGGCATTTTTAAGAGTGACCATGGCTTATACTGCCAGCTTAACCGTTGCGCCCAGATTACCGATTTTTGCCGCGTCGACCAGACCCAAAAAACGTCCTAATGTTCTGTTTCTTGCAGTGGATGATTGGAATGACTGGGTTGGCGGCATGGGACACAATATGGCCAAGACTCCTAATCTTGATCGCCTTGCAAAGCGTGGTGTTTTGTTTACGAATGCTCACTGCGCCGCCCCTGTGTGTAATCCCTCTCGATCTGCGGTTCTAACTGGCCTTAGGCCCTCTACGACGGGCATTTATAATAACGGCCAGCCATCATTAGGAAATTATCCTGAAGTTGTAACATTGCCCGGCTATTTCAGATCGAACGGTTATTATACCGAAGGCGGCGGAAAGATTACTCATGAAGCGGTTGGTTTTGCCTATCCGAGAGATTGGGACTATTATTACCTTTGGGACGAAAAGCAAAGAGCTAACGGATGGTGGGGCGCTTATTCATGGCCGCCTGTTCCGCAGCCTGACCCCAGGCCCGCTCAGCGTATCACAAAACACACTAAGCGTAATTTTGACTGGGCTGCATTGGATGTTCCCGAAATTGACTGGCCGGATCACAAGGTAGCAACATGGGCGGAAAATTTCCTCGCCAAAAATCACAATGATCCGTTTTTTTTGGCAGTTGGTATTTTCAGGCCGCATATCCCATGGTTTACCAATAAAAAATATTTCGACATGTATCCACTCGATGAAATACGGACACCGCCTTATAAAAAGGATGACAGAGACGATTTGCCGCCAATCGCGAAAAAGTGGGCCGTTGATTCTGCCTCCAAACATCACCTTGTCCAGGAGTACGGGCTTTGGAAACAGGCGGTTCAGGCATATTTGGCATGCATCTCTTTTAGCGATGCCCAGATCGGCCGTGTCATCGATGCACTTGACAAAAGCCCCTATGCCGACGACACGATTATTGTACTCTGGAGCGACCACGGTTACCATCTTGGGGAAAAAGACCACTGGCACAAGCAAACTCTTTGGGAACGTTCCACGCGAGTACCTTTTATGGTTATCGCTCCAGGCCTGACAAAGCCCGGTTCTACGTGCGCCCAGCCTGTTAGTCTGATGGATATTTATCCGACGCTCGTCGAGTTGTGCGGTTTACTGCCAAAATCGAACCTTGAAGGTAACAGCATTGTGCCGTTGCTTAAGGATCCGGACAAAAGCTGGCCTTATCCGGCGATTACCACTCGCGACAGGGGAAATCATGCGATACGTACGCTGAATTGGAGATATATCCGCTACAGCGACGGAACCGAAGAGCTTTACGACCATCGTTCGGATCCCAACGAATGGAACAATCTGGCTGGCGAGACAAAATACAAAAAATTAAAAACAAAACTTGCATGCATGCTTCCTAAGCAAAATGCTGAACCTGCACTGAACTATAAAACGAAGGAAATAATCTTTGATCCAAAAACTTATACATGGACAAAGGCAATAAAGAAAAAATAAATAGTGTTATTTGAAATCAGGGAAATCAACTGCGATTGCTATGTTAATCTGGGAGATGTTATGCTTTTTGTTCAGGAATGGCTAAAATGCACTGATCCGTCTAATGCGATTGATTGTAATTGAAATATTGGGAATTGATAAGGACTTAATTGTGCGAAATATAATTGCGAGTGTATTATTAAGTTGTCTTCTTGCTGTAGGTGTTACGCATGGAGCCATCCTGGCTGAATATGATGCCGATGCGGGTACGCCTGTTGAAAACCCGACCGTCCAGGGCTGGACAGAATCCGGTCTTGGCGCAAACGTTACTGTTGAAGGGATCAATGACAACGGTACAAACGCCTGGAGAATACTGGATAACGCTGTTGATAATAATCCAAGGTATTCTGCGAGTCTTTCAGCATCGGATTTTGAAATGATGTACAATAGAGGCTGGAAATTTACCATGGTTGTCCGCACCATTTCCGGCGATCCCATGGCCGGTTTTTGCGGTTGGGGTGTTACCGCAAAAACTGATCCCGGTTGGGGTTTGGTGATAATAGAGCGAGTTGGCTTTAGCATGCAGATAGTAGCGGACAATGCCTTTCAGGTCACTCCTATCCATGGCGGTACTATCACGCTTGGAACTGATTCAGCGAATAACTTCCATTCCATTAGCTGCGTAGGTGCGGCGTTTTCTTCACAGTATGAATTTTTTCTCGACGGTGCAAGTCAGGGTGTGTTTGACATCAAAGACGGCAGTTCAAATGACAATTATCGCAATACGATCAAATTTGCTTCCGGCAGCACATCCGCTTCCGGCAGAGAGGCATATTGGAATTATGTTGGCCTTGCTGCTTTGGGTGTTAATGTCGTCGAAAGCGACGGCGATACTACTGTTGCCGAAGAGGGTTCAACCACGGATACATATACGGTTAGTTTGTCGGATCAACCAACCGATACGGTTACGGTGACCATCGATCCGAATAGCGCAGATATTGACTTAGGTGCTGGCGCAGGTGTCCCCGTTATTCTGGAGTGGCAGCCGACCAACTGGACGGATGTAAAGACCGTAACCGTTCGCGCTGTTGACGATACTCTAAGCGAAGGTCCGCATCAGGCGACGATTACTCATGCCGTTTCCAGCACGGACCCGATCTATAACAATATCGTTGTCGCTCCGGTAGTCGTTGACATTAACGATAACGAGGCGTTTTGCGGGGACGATAATACGATATATTCGCCGGCTGATATCAACCGGGATTGCTATGTTAATCTTGTCGACTTTGCACTTATTGCACACGATTGGCTTGCTTGTACGGATCCGTCTTTGGAAGAGTGCTATCCGTATATTCCTGCTGAGCCTTTATTTGAGACAGATGTTTTTGTCAGCGGCACCGAAGGATACCATACATACCGAATTCCAGCGATGCTTACAACGCATGCAGGGACGGTACTTGCTTTTGCTGAAGGCCGTGAAGGTCTGGGCGATGCGGACCAGAATGACATTGTATTAAAACGCAGCACCGATGGCGGAAATACATGGGGACCTTTGATCCTTGTTGATGAGAGAGGCGATGACAACCTTAATAATCCGCAGGCTGTCCAGGTGCAGGAGACCGGAAGGATCATTCTTCATTACGTGCGTTTCCCCCAGGGATGTCACGTCAATTGTGTCGTCCCTGGCTATACAGGAAATGTTACGCGTGTCTATCAGACTTATAGCGATGATGATGGTCTGACGTGGTCCGTGCCGACCGATATTTCCACAATGGTAAAAGATGCTGATATGACGAATTCTATTCCCGGCATAGGGGTTGGTTTTCAGCTTCGCCGCGGTCCTGATGCAGGCCGGATCATCATGCCCTACATGAGCAGATGGACATATCAATCGAAAAATGTTCGCGCGATGATGAGCGATGATTTTGGAGCTACATGGTTTGGCGGCGACTATCCGTCTTATGAAAATACCAATAGTACCTGCGGCGAAGTGCAGATGGTTGAGTTGGTAGATGGCTCGCTGCTTCTTAACGGAAGGTCGACTGCTAACAAAAGGCGTATGGTTGCCACCAGCACGGACTCAGGAATGACATGGGGGACCCACAGTCAGGCTCTGGCTTTGATTGAACCACCATGTATGGCAACCACTTTAAGACTTTCTGATCCGCTTGACGGCAGACAAAGCAGGATTATTTTTGCTAATCCCGGAGCTACCTCGTCACGTACTTATGGTACTGTCAGAGTAAGCTATGACGAAGGGGCAACTTGGCCGGTATTAAAGGTGATCCAGCAGGGCTTTTTCGCATATTCATGTTTGACAGTTCTGCCGGATGGTAAGATCGGCCTGCTTTACGAATCGGATAGTTATGGTAAGATCAAATTTGCAAGATTCAGTTTGAAATGGCTTACGGACGGTCAGGACTGGATGGAACAATAAAAAAGCTAAATAGTTTGACGCAATAAAAAGGAGTTTGTCAGATGGGTAATAATGCAATTTCTCGAAGAAGGTTCCTGCAGTTCACCGGTGCGGTTGTTTCCAGTGCGGCTTTGTGCCCGCTTAGCATTGCAGCCCCGAAACGCGGTGCTAACGTAGTTTTTATACTCGTTGATGATCTGGCCTGGAGCGATCTGGTGTGTTACGGCAGCAAAGTATATGAAACGCCCAATGTAGATCGGCTGGCCGGGGAGGGGATGAGATTTTCTGATTTCTATTCAGGCGGTCCGGTGTGTTCTCCAACACGGGCATCGATCCTGACAGGTAAATATACCGCACGGACCGGAATAACTCGTCATTTA
Source organism: Anaerohalosphaeraceae bacterium (assembly GCA_030641315.1). Lineage (GTDB taxonomy): Bacteria > Planctomycetota > Phycisphaerae > Sedimentisphaerales > Anaerohalosphaeraceae > DAOWHR01. Next base: position 5,466 of record DAOWHR010000396.1, read on the forward strand.
TTAACTCCCAAGCTTGATCCGAAGTTTATGACCCATCAACTTGAACTTGAGGAGTTTACAATTGCCGAGGCCTTGAAGCAGCATGATTACGCCACAGGGTATTTTGGCAAGTGGCATCTTGGATATGAAGAAAAACACTGGGCATCACATCAGGGATTTGATGTCGCAAAGGGAGGTATGGATCTGGACTGGGCATGGAAATTGTGCTACCCCGACAAGAAACCCCCGATGTTATCAAGGGAGAAAGGGCACACTCGTTTCTTTAGTCCACACCACCTTACGCATCTGGAGAACGGCCCGGAAGACGAATACCTTACCGAACGTCTGACCGATGAGACGATCAGCTTTATCAAGCAAAACAAAGATGAACAGTTCTTTGCGTTTCTTTCATTCCACACTGTTCACACACCTCTTCAGGCCAAACCGGAGGTGGTCGCTAAATATGAAAAGAAGATCAAAAGCATGGGGTTGGATAATAAGAAGGAGCCAAATAAACGTTTCAAGAAATGGCAAAATAATCCGAACTATGCCGCTATGGTGCTGCACATGGATGAAAATGTTGGCAGACTTTTGAAAAGTCTTAAAGACATGAAACTGGAAAAGGACACGATCGTCATCTTTACATCCGACAACGGCGGGAAAGGGTCCGTTACATCAAACCTGCCCCTCAATGGCGCAAAGCATGATCTGCGAGAGGGCGGTATCCGTGTGCCGTTGATAGTTCGCTGGCCCGGGATAATTAAAGCCGGATCAAGTTGTGAACATCCTTTGATCTCGAATGATTTTTATCCGACTATTCTTGACCTGCTCGGTTTGCCGCTTATGCCTGAAAAACATATCGATGGTATCAGCTTCAAAGACATCCTGCTCGGCAGAAAAAGCACGACCGATCGTGATGCTCTGTATTGGCACTATCCACACAGCAGATTTGAAGGAGTTGTGCGAAAGGGCGACTACAAACTGGCATATTTCTATAAGACCGATAAATGTCAGCTTTATAATTTGCGCAAGGATATTGGTGAACTTAACGACCTTAGTGAGCAGTATCCAGGCAGGGTTGTACAGATGCGTAAAAAATTGAAACGATGGCTGTTATCAGTAAATGCTCGTTTTCCTGAAGATTTCAATACGACACAATTCTTTATGGAATTGGATAGCTAGACAATTGCAGGTATTTTCAGTCCTGCGAAAATGCTGTGATTTGTCTAGACAAAGTGAGCTACAGATGCTATATAGGAATGGTCCGTCTATAGTAGCTTAAGGTTTGCTGGTTCGTATGTAATTTCAGGAACCTAAGTTGATTTGTGGCGGGAACCTAAAAATATTCGGGAACCCAAAATATCACAAAACGGGAACCTAACTCTTTGAAGGGAGCTTAAGGCCATGTCATCAATAATGCTAACAGAAATTCAGGAAATTCCCGTTGCACTCGAACGCCTTGCCGATTATTACGGCAATGACGATGGCGCAGCTAAGTTGAAGCAGCTTCAAAATTGTCTTAATGAAAAGCAAACCCGTCATGTAATGTTCGTCGGAATGGGTACGTCGCTTTTCGCATCGATGCTGGGGACCTATCAACTCCATGAAGCGGGAATACTTGCCAACTCATACGAAGCAGGCGAACTCCTGCATTTCCAACATCCCATAGTTTCGTCAAATGATCTTGTTTTCCTGATCTCGCAATCGGGTAAAAGTGTTGAGCTATTAAAGCTGGCTGAATCGCTCAAGGGCAGTTCGAATCTGGTAGCGATGACCGAAGATGTCCAAGGCCCCATGGCCAAGGCGTGCGATGTCGTCTTACCG
>DAOWHR010000184.1 GCA_030641315.1 Anaerohalosphaeraceae bacterium
CCGCTCTTTATGGACTTCCGCAAGGTTTGGGAATCATGGGAGATCAAGGCGCTCGCCAAAAAGATCGGCCTCAAATCACTCAACAAAAAAGCGGATTGGTTCAAGAAGGGCCTCGTAGATGGTGACAACTCCGGCTCGGCATCCTTCGACTGGGCACAGAAACCTGGCGCTTCTCTAAAGAAGATCATGGACTCCATCGCAATGCCCCTTGCCGATTCCGGCTACTTCCCGGGCGGCGGAAATTCAGTCACATTCATGACACCGGCAGGCATCGACGGCATCGCCGCTCGCATGGCATTTAGTTCCATAACAGGAATGTTCTCACTGATCTGGGACGAGGCGCACACCACATCGGTCCCTGCCAAACTCCAAAAGGCAATGTGCAACCTGACAACACCGGCATGGCCTCACACATTTGTAGTACCAAAGTACGCGACAATGCTCGAATACAAGCAGTACCCGCCAGCAAACCATTTCCACATGACATGGAACCTGCCCGTAGCCCGTCTACAGCACTGGATGGACCTGACAGGCGTTCTCTCTGTAACACCATGGGCAGCAAGACCATCTTTCATCGAAGGCATAGACAGACCTCAGCCGCTCATCCACCTGATCAACGGCGGAGAGAACAATTACAAGCAGCTTGTGGTTAAAAAATAGCAATGCAGTCTAATGCAAAAACGGGTGGGATCTGTTCGACAGGTTCCACCCATATTTTTGCACAATTCAGAAAGGATATAAAAATGCTAAAAGGCGTACCGAACATAATCTCCCCCGAACTATTAAAGATTCTCGACGAGATGGGCCATGCGGACGAAATAGTCATCGCTGACGGCAACTTCCCAGCAGCTTCCATCGCACAGCGTCTCATCCGCTGCGACGGCCACAATGTCCCCGAACTCCTAAAAGCAATACTCCAGGTTTGCCCACTCGATCAATACGATGACAAAAACGTAATGCTAATGGAAGTAGTCCCCGGCGATCCGACAAAACCGACCATCTGGCAGGAATACAAAACAATCGTTCAGGACTCAGGCGAACAATTCACGGAACTGGCATTCATAGAACGATTCGCATTCTACGAAAGAGCAAAAAAAGCATACGCCGTTATAGCAACATCAGAAGCAGCACTCTACGCAAACATAATCCTGAAAAAGGGCGTAATAAAATCATAGAATTTTCGTTTATACGCTCCCCGTTTCGGCAGGGGGCGTATAAACGTCAGTAAGAATAATCACTTCCCAAACACTTCGATCTCAATAAAGTGTGTCGAATCATCAGAACTGTTGCCATCGCTGTACGCACGCACATAACGAGCCTTCGTTCCCTTAGCGTCGATCAGTTTGCCTTCGCAAGATTCGACATAGTGCCAGTCACCACCGACACCAAGCCCAGCCGTATTATCATGATCGTTATTATATAGTGTCCGCACATTCTGCGTAAAGTCCGCGTCGTCCGCAACCTGCACTACAACATCAACATACGCACGCGGCGGCTCTTTGTGAAAGTGCCACATCACGATTGCGTAAATCTCATATTTCCTCTCAAGATCAATCGTCACAAATTGCAAAAACGGCCCAAGGTCGACATAGCTGCCGTCAGCACCTTCTTTGTCCCCATCGGTCACCATTTCAATCTCTCCGACTACCGGAAATTCGTCACTCGCGCTCACAGGCTTACCCGCTGCGACATTGAATACACCAACAGGTACAAGGAACGGCTCACGCAATTTGTCACTTGGTTTTATGATCTTGCCGCCCGGAACTTTAAATGTTATTGGAGGAGTTCCTCCATAAACAGCCCTCGGCAACTCAATCGCCAAAGGAACCAAACCAACTTCTATCTCCGCCGGTCCGCTCAGAAAATCATCTGTTTGCACAAGTGCTTTCGAGCTGTCATTCTTTTCATTGCCAAGTGTTGGCACCATAAAAGCAGCTGCCCCGAAAGCCAGCACAACTAATACTGCCCCGATTCCGATAAACAAATTTCTATGCATTTCATTTCTCCTTGAATCTCGTTTCAAACCCTTCAGTTCCTCTTCTATTACGTTAGACAGATAATTAACCGAAGGCGTTTTCCTGTTACCCACCGACTTAACAAGCCGGGAGATATTTCTAATAAATATGTTCTCTTTTCGTTTCATTGGTTACCCCGACATCTCGGATGTTTTTTCTTTGATAAATTGCTCCATAATAAAACGCTCTCTACGCAAATATTACCACCAAATAGATCGCAAAAAAACCACAGAAATGTGTAATAGAACTCAACACCCCGGTTCTGCCGGGGTGTCAAGTTAAAGGTGTGTATTATTTTCCAAACACTTCGATCTCAATAAAGTGCGTCGAATCGTCCGAACTGTTTCCGTCGCTGTACAGTCGAACATAACGTGCCTTCGTACCCTTCGCGTCGATCAGCTTACCCTCGCTCGTTTCGACATAGTGCCAGTCGATTCCAACCCCAAGTCCAGCTGAGTTATCATGGTCGTTATTAAACAGCGTACGCACATTCTGCGTAAAGTCCGCATCGTCAGCAACCTGCACAACAACATCGATATACGCCCGTCCCTGCTTATGGAAGTGCCACATCACAATCGCGTATAAATCATATTCCTTTTCAAGATCGATAGTCACATACTGCAAAAACGGCCCAAGATCGACATAGCTGCCGTCAGCACCTTCTTTGTCCCCGTCGGTAACCATCTCAACTTCGCCGATAACCGGAAAATCATCGCTTGCACTCACAGGCTTACCCGCAGCAACATTGACCACTCCCATAGGAGCAAGAAACGCCTCACGAGGCTTGCCAAGCGCCTTTTCAAGTTTTCCGTTCGGTACAATAATATTAGCTGGCGTCCCTACAAACATTGGCTTAGGCAGCACAAGCGGTATTGGAACCAGCACATTGCTGTCCGCCACAGCCTGCTCATTAATATTCACAACAGGCCACAAACTTCTCGTCTTAGCGATCAGATCCGTAAGCTCGATAACATCTGCGTTCCCCTCAAAGTGCCTTGCAACCGCCTGTGCCCGCATTAGCGTATCATCGAGCGATGCTCCCTTGGCCCAATAGCTCTTACGCAATATTTCCGCAAACTCACCTGCCGTACTTGCCAGCATAAAGTCCCACGGCACAAGATCGCCCGTCGACCCCACATCCGCAGTTGCAAACGCATTATTAAACTCCGTAACCTCACGCGTAACAGGATGCTTATACCGAACAAAAGTCTTAGCGATCAGACCTTCCTTATCCGGATAAAGTTTCAGCTCATACAACGCCGTCGCCGAGTGTCCCGCACCCATCTCACCGCCGTCATACTTATCGTCACGGAACTTTGCGTCCGGCACATCACGGTTCTCATACCCGATCAAACGGTATGATCGCACAACCTCAGGATTGAAATCGACCTGCACCTTAACATCCCGTGCAACAACCTCAAGCGCACCGGTAAGATTGCTGAAAAGCCGCTTCGCCTGCGCGATAGTATCGATATAAGCGTAGTACCCGTCACCCTTATTGCCAAGCTGCTCAAGCAATACATCGTTATAGTTGCCCATCCCGAATCCAAGCGACGACAGCGTAATACCTTTTGCCGCCTTACTCTTAATGATCTCCAGGATCTTATCCGCCCCGGTATTGCCCACATTGGCAACCCCGTCCGAACAAAGTATCACACGATTGATATACCCCGTCACAAACGCCTCTTCAGCCATCTCATAGCCGATCCGAATTCCCTCTTCGGCATAAGTACTCCCGTTCGAGTGCAGCCCACGGATCGCCGCGATAATTCTCTCCTTATCCGCAACGCTCGTATGCCCCAGCACCTTCTGCCCGCGCGACCCATACACTGCGATACCGATTTTATCTTTCGGACTCAGCTTATCGATCAGCAAATACAAACTTTCCTTCACCAGCCCAAGCCGATTCTCATGGTTCATCGAACCAGACACATCGATCACAAACGTCAGCACTGCCGGCTTACGGTTTTCCTCCG
>DAOWHR010000244.1 GCA_030641315.1 Anaerohalosphaeraceae bacterium
AATGATTTCGAAGGATACAGAGACGAACAAACAGAATGGCTCAAAAAGGAAATCGAAAAAACAAAATTCAAAAACGCGCCTTTCCGTGTGGTACTTACTCATATCCCGCTGTTCGGAAGTGGAGACGCTTTCGGAACGACCGAATGTAGAAAAAAATGGGCCGTCCTGCTAAACAAAGGCAAAATCGACCTTCACATTTCGGGCCATACCCACCGACCCGCCGTCCACTACCCGGATCCGGAAACTCACAACTACCCGATATTCATAGGCGGCGGCCCCCAGGAGAAACGATTCACTGTCATTCACGTTGACGCAACAAACGACGTTCTAAACGTAACCATGACCAAAGACGGCGGCGAAATAATCGAATCATCTGTCATAAAAAGAAGATCGAAATAAAATCCCCGATCACCAACAACATATAGTATTGAGTTAAATTAACAAAATCTGTAACACTTTAGCCAAAATCATGGTGGTCTCAGTCTGCATTTAAATGACAAATCTTTCTTTGTGGCACCAGATCCGGGATACATTAAAGTGGTTTAGGGGCATATTAAACCGGTTCTGCTGTTAAAAAAGTCGGAAATTGGTGTTTTGTTGGTTTTATTGTCGATGAATATTTGTTGGCTTGTATTATCACCGGTTGTTTGATATTCTATTGATGAGATAAAACAGGGATATATTTAGAATACCGGGCAATTATTTTTGTGAGAAGAAATGGAAATTCTTAAGATACTTAACGAGTACTTTCCGATGGAGGTTTATACGGGAAAGTGACATGTTTTTGTAAGCGAGTACTGGCGTTTTGAGCTTACCAGACATACCAGGAGCGATTTTTCAGTCGGAGACGAAGCTTTGCCTTTGATCCGCCTGAAGATATTCAAGAAGGCACTTAACGGTGAGTTTGTAGCCGGCCATTATGAGGATTTCGAACTTGATTCTGTTAATGAGCTTGCCTTCCAGCTTGAGCGGTATATCCAGAACGCGGTCGGTACGAATCTGCGGGAAAGCGTTGAGTGAGTCAGCTGGACATTAATGACAAAGACGGAGCAGTATTGCTGACGGTCAAGGTCGTCCCCGGCAGCAGCAGAACCATTGTCGCAGGAACGCTGGACGGGATGCTCCGGGTTAAGGTATCAGCCCCGCCGGAAAAAGGCAGGGCAAACAAGTGCCTGGTGGAATATTTGAGCAATATACTGGGGTCGAAAAAGAAGTCGATAACAATTGTCTCAGGCAGTACATCGCCTGTAAAACAGGTTCGTATTGAAGATATGACGCGCAAAGAAGTGCTAACGAAACTTGATGACGGAAATCTGCTATGATCAAACGAATCGTATTTTCGCTATTGATAGTTTTATCCCTCGGCTCTGGTGAGGTTTTAGCCAGACGTCGACTTGCCAACGAGCGTAAGGACGGTCTGGATATTTATTCCATCGACCGGATACTAAAGCTCAACGACAAAGAGATCGATATCGGAACTGCGGCGTTGGTATTGTCGCGGCAATGGGGGACAGAAAAAATTCTCAGGCGGTACAGGGACGTTATCGACGATATGGCAGAGGATGTGCTTGACAGAATGAATGATGCTCATGTCAAAGGCGGCCTGCGAGCTATCAGGATCATGAACAAGTATCTCTTTGAGGAGAAGGACTTCGGCTCGATTAAGACCGCCGACAATCCCAACGATCTGTTTCTGCATACTGTCCTTGAGAAAAAACGCGGATATTGCCTAAGTCTTTCCGTGCTCTATCTTGCCGTAGGTGAGCGGGTCGGGCTGGATCTGCATGGTGTTGTTGTGCCGGGGCATTTTTTTGTCAGATATGACGACGGAAGAAACAAATACAATATCGAAACGACGAGCAATGGCGCGATCGTACCAGACAAACATTATATTGAGAAATTCAAGCCGAATGTAGGCCGCAATTCGCTTTATATGAAAAATTTGACACCGAAACAAACACTCGGGTGCTTTTTTAATAACCTTGGCAATTCTTACTGCAATGTCGGCGACATGGACAGTGCTTCGTGGGCACTTGAGCGGGCAGTGGAGATCAATCCGACACTTGGTGAGGCTCATCTGAATCTGGGAAATATGTACCTTAGAAACGGCTGGCCTGACGATGCGATCAGGCAGTATATGCTTGCAAAATCCTTGTTGCCGGAAGACGTTAAGGTGTACAGCAACCTTGCAAATGCGTACGCCAAAAAAGGATCTCTGGACGAGGCTGAAGATCATTTCAATAAAGCATTGAAGATCGACCCTGATTTTGTCGAGGCCAGCCGAGGACTTGCTGGTGTCTATTACAAGCAGGGAAAAGTACGTCAGGCTATCGCAATGCTCGTATTGATAGCAAAGAAATATACAAATGACAAAGAGGTACGGTATCAGCTTGCTGAGATATACAGGAGCAAAAAGAATTACGCAGATGCCATCAGCTATTACAAGCGAGCCAGCCAGCTTGACAGGAATTTCGTAGGTCCCTATGTCGGACTTGGTCTTTGCCGGATGGAGACCGGAAACCTCAGTCAGGCCAGGACCTCGTTCCAGAAAGCTGTTGCACTGGACCGGAACAATGTCGGGGCACTTTGGGGCCTTGCGATGACATATAACAAACTTGGAAAGAACGATGAAGAACTCGATGCTTACGCGAAACTGCTTGCGATAGAGCCAAACAACGGTGACGCATGGATGAACACCGGCAGCGTGTATATGAATCAGAAAAAGTATGACAAAGCTGTCCATGCGTACGAACAGGCGGTGAGACTGAAGGATGAAAAATCTGACATATATTACAACATCGGTGTTGCGTACAGCGAACAGGAGAATTTCGAAAAGTCGATTGAGTATTACATGGCAGCCCTGCAGAGCGACCCGAAAAATGCAACGGCTTATTATAACCTTGCGGTAAGTTGCTTTAATATCGGAGAATATAAGGCCGCTAAGGAAAATATTAATCACGCTAAAAGGCTTGGCTTTGAAGTATCTTCGGATATAATAGAAGCGATCGAGAAAAAAGTTAATGAAAGGCTTGAATAATGAAAACGAAAAAAGTTCTGAAGATCGTAGGGATTGCTGTTGTAGTTCTTATAGTTGCGATAATTCTGTTAGTGCAGGTATTCGGCGGCAGCGCTGTCAAGGTTGGCGTTGAAAAGGCCGGTACCGCGGCAATGAAAGTAAATGTCGCTCTCGACGGAGCATCGCTTAACATATTCGGCGGTTCGATGTCGCTTAAAGGCCTTGTCATCGACAATCCCGAAGGTTACGAGAACCGGCATCTGCTGGAACTTGAAAATGCCGCTGTCGATGTCGAGCTTGGGTCGCTGCTTGGCGATACGATCAATATCGAAAAGGTGTTCGTTGACGGCATGACCTTTGTTATCGAGCAAAAGGGTTTGACGAATAATCTTAAAGAGATAATGAATAACCTGCCCAAAAGCGAAGGCGGCGAAGAAGAGCCTGCCGACAAAGATCAAGGAGAAGGCAAGAACCTTAAGATCAGCGATCTTGAGCTGAAAAATATCTCTGTCAAGGTAAAACTGATTCCCCTGCCCGGTCAGGCTGATACGGTAACCATCAAGCTGGATCCCATCGTAATGAAGGACCTCGGAACAGAAGACAAGATGAGCTTTGCAACACTTACGGGAAAAATATTGACCGCTGTAGCAACCGGTGTTGCAAAACAAGGCGCCGGTCTCTTGCCTGATGATTTAACTAATTCGCTTAAGGATATCACCGGTATGCTTGGCGAGGGCATCAAAGATATCGGCAAGGGTCTCGAAGACGCAACCAAAGGACTTGGTGAAGGCGCCAAAGATATTGGAAAAGGACTTGAAGACGCTACTAAGGGCATAGGCGATGGCATCAAGGGTTTGCTTGGCGGCAAAAAGGACTAACGTAAACTGACTGATGGACAGTTTTATTGAGAGTAATTTTGCAGGTTCGGCTGTGTCGCAGTCGGACCTGATTTTTGTGTTTTTCGATATTGGTATTGTATATGAAGGAAGATGTATTTTGCGACAATCAGGACCGTGTGCGAGGCAAAAACCCGCAGCACGCTGTTATAATCGCTCCCGGCGCGATAGGCGACTGCATATTGACTCTGCCGCTGGCCCAGTTTCTTAAGGAAAAGATCGGCATAGGTTCGGTCGATATGATCGCGAAGAGCGAGTATACCGATTTCTATCCGGGCAGAACGTGCATAAACCTGGTACGGTCAATCGACACCATTGAAATGCACAGACTCTTCATGGACCGTAATAAGTTCGAGGTCGAGCAGTTCGATCCGTTGGTAATGGCTTTTTCAAAGTATGACTGGGTCGTAAGTTTTCTTGGAGATAAGGGTAGCGATTTCGAGGCAAATCTCATCTACACCGTTTTTTGCAGCAGAGGCGCGGAAGTTTGTTCCCTGCCCTTTACCCCCCCTGCTCAGGCCGATAACCATATAAGCGAATTCTTTATTAAAGAGTTCATCACGGCCAACCATCTTGATACCGAATATCTTGCGGAAAAACCTAAGAAACTGATCTCGGTTAATTCCAACGATATTGAAATCGGAAAGGAACTCGCAGAAAAAGCCGGCCTGCTAAATGACAAACCGACCGTATTCATTCATCCCGGCAGCGGCGGAGAGCAGAAGTGCTGGCATATTGATAATTACGTCACGCTAGCCAAAAAACTCCGGGCTGATGACGCGGATGTTTGTTTTTTGCTTGGCCCTGCTGAACTGGAGAGGTTCGGCGACAATAAGATCTCACTTTTGAACTCCGTCGGAGTTTGCGTGTATCCACAAAAGCTTGTCGATACCCTTCGGCTGCT
>DAOWHR010000200.1 GCA_030641315.1 Anaerohalosphaeraceae bacterium
CACTTCTCCAGCTTGCGGTTAGGGTGATCTCCCCGCTGCCGGACATTCAGGCATCGACCGGACACATAGAGTTGGGAATGACACGCGGCAAACAAAACTTCATTGAGTTCGACATCACCAATACCGGCGGTGCAACCACCGCACAGCTGGATGTGCTGCTGCCAAATGCTGACTGGATGTCGCTGGTATCGTCCCCGACGATAGCGCCTCTGGCACCTCAGGCAAAGACAACCGTTGTAATAGCACTTTCGCCAAGCGATGATCCGGTCAATCCGACACCGCTTGGACTGTACAACGGTTCTGTCGTCGTCGCAGGCGTCCAGACCGGCGCCACGGTGACCTACAAAATAAACTGTGTCTCAGAAAACAAAGGCGACCTGAAGGTTATCGCAGAGGACGAATTGACCTACCTTGCTGATAACACGCCTAACGTGCAGGACGCAACCGTTATTATAAGCAACCCCGACACCGGCGAGATCATTGACACCGGCTCAACCGATGAAAACGGTATTCTGACATTTAACGACCTTACCGAAGCATGGTATGACGTTGTTGTACAGGCCGACGATCACGGCGGCTTTGGCACCACGATTCTGGTCGAAGCTGGCAAAGTTACAGAAGTTAAGGCATTTTTGCCAGGCGAATATGTCACTTATAAATGGACGGTCGAGCCGACGATTATCGACGATCATTATATCTTCACTGTCGAAGCAGTCTTTGAAACGAATGTACCAGTTCCTATCGTAACTGTCGAACCCGCATTGGTCGACCTTGAAAGCATGACTGGCGAAACAATGCAGGTCGACTACACCTTGACCAACCACGGCCTGATAGCTGCAGAAGACACCGATATTATGTTTGGCGATAACCCGAGATACGAGTTCACACCGCTTGCTGACGAGATCGGCAGCATTCCGGCACAATCTTCTTTGACCGTACCAGTGCTGATCAGGGACCTCGAATTTGCAGGAGGAGCATCATCTGCTGAAACAGCAAAAGCTCGTGCCGAAAGTCTGGACGATGAAAATCCGGCTAACGGATGTACTGTAAGCATCAAGTCGTTCGTCGGCTACAGATATGAATGCGGCCCGGATAATCGTTATCATCAGGTTCCGTTCTACTTCAAGTTCCCGGTTGTAACATGCACTGGCGGCAGCGGCGGTACAAGCGGTTACTGGAATCCGTTCGGCGGTTGGGGCGGCGGTTGGGGCGGCGGTGGCGGTTGGGGCGGCGGCTGGGGAGGATGGGGCGGATGGTCACCGGATATCCCGGTAGTAACCCACAGTACATTTGACATCGAACAGTCATGCGATCCATGCGCAGATAAGAGAGCGCTGGTCTTACTTAAATGTATCATCGACTTCCTGCCGATAAGCTGTCCTGCGACAATTATCAAAAGCACCGCTGAATGCGCATACAGCTGCTCAACAGGCAGCGCATGGGATTGCGCAAGAACATGTATCGGAGGCGTTGTCGGTTCCGTTGCCTCGTGCGGCAAGAATCTAACGCCCATCGGATGGATATGGACAGGAGCAAACTGCATCTACGACCTGGCAACGGCATGTGATGACTTGCCTTCATCAAGTTCGTATGAGGATTATCAGCTAACCCGAGCCAGGCTCGAGCAGCTTACCGGCCATGAGGTCGACGTTAACGAAGAAAGCGTCGATTTCGCACTGGCTTATGCGATGGATCACGCAGACCGCCTAAGAGCAATGTCAATGCCGATAGTTGACATACTCGGCGACCCCATCTGGTTAAGCGGCGATCAAACCGAGGAAGAAACCGTAATATTCGGAGAGTTCCTCGAAAAATTCGGCATGGTAACTGATGAGGCCAGCGATGAAGGTTCAAAGATATCAACCACCGAACACAACGAACTTTTGGCAATGACATGGCCGGCGCAGATCACAGAAGACGACGTTAACAGACTCGTCGAACGATGGAACAGGACCATGGATTACTGGCAGGCCGGTATAGAGAACATCGAAGATGTGCCCGAAGGACAAAGCACTGAGTTTATCGACTATTCATCGTTCGTTACAACTCTCGCCGAAGCTGAAGCGGCTCAGACGCTGAACGAAGCCGAGGGATTCGATGACCTGTTTGCCGGCTTTAACTACGCTTCTAAAACTCTGCAGCAGGAAATTGAAAAACCGACGTCAGGTGTTTGTGCAAGGGTCAGAATTCAAATTCTGCAAGAGGCTGTCATCAGCAGAAATGCTTTCAAGGCAACTCTTGAACTGGCCAACGAAGGCGATACGAACCCGCTCGAACAGATCAATGTAGTTATAGAGATACGTGACGAAGACGGAAACGTAAGCACCGACCTGTTCGGCATACATCCGCCGGAGCTGACAAACATTGACAGCATCATTAACGGAACACTGCCTGCCGGTCAGACCGCGGTATCGACATGGATCATCGTGCCGACTTCCGAAGCTGCACCGACAGAGGCAAAACAGTACTTCGTACGCGGAACCCTTTCTTACGTTCTTAACGGCAGCGCGGTTACTGTTCCCCTTTATCCGGCACCGATCACAGTACTGCCGGATCCGCGGCTTGTCGTTGACTACTTCCTCGAACGTGACGTATACAGCGATGACCCGTTCACACCGGATGTTGTCGAACCTGCGATACCGTTCTCACTCGGACTTAGAATGACAAACATCGGGGCAGGCGAAGCAATGAACGTACGCATCACGTCCTCGCAGCCTGAGATCATCGAGAAC
>DAOWHR010000320.1 GCA_030641315.1 Anaerohalosphaeraceae bacterium
AAAGTCCACTGACAAGCCAACCAAGAAAAAAGCCTTTCAGGCTAAGGGTTTGTGGAAGAGTGAGTTTGAAGAGAGATTTAAAAAGATACACATTAAGGCCGGTAACAAGCTATATGCCAGCAGCAAAGACGGCAGGGGTATTGCCGCAATCAAAATGCCGAACAAGGAGAATCCGGCATCGGTCGTCTGGCAATATGATCTTAAGGAAAATATCTGGACCATGCTGGTTGGCGACAATAAACTTTTTGTTGTTACAGAAAAAGGAACGGTATACTGCTTTGCAGGGTTCAAGAAACAGGCAAAGATATTTAAACTCAGCAAAAAACGTATCAACACAAGGTTTTTTATGCATAGAGCCAGAACCAAGGCTTTAATGGATTGTTTTGACTGCCAGGGAAATTGTGTTTTGCTTGAGTTGGGTGATAGGCGATTGCTGAAAGAGATACTTGAAAACAGCAAGCTTGATGTTGTTGTGCTTGAAAACAACCCAAAAAAAGCTGCTGCCGCGAGGAAAGAATTCGACGAACTGGGCCTTTATGGAACAAGAGTTTGCATAATAGACGGAGACATTGAGTCAGCTTTACTGCCGCCATACTTTGCTGACATAATCATCTCGGAAGAATATGTAACTAAAAACTGTGACGATCCTAAGGGGAGGCTCGAAAGTATTTTTAATCTGCTGCGGCCATTCGGTGGAACTGCGTGGTTAAGCGCGGACAAGGATGAGCAGCTGGAACTATACGATCAAATTGCCAACGCAAATCTTTTTGGAACGAAGATCGATACTGACAAATGGATATTTAAACTTACCAGAGACAAAGGGCCAGCTGGTTCTTCTGACTGGACACATCAATATGGCAATGTCGCTAACACGATATGTTCAGACGATGAATTGAAATTACCGCTTGGGATTTTATGGTTTGGTGAAAACTCCGAATTCACAGATGTTCTGCCAAGGCATGCACATGGCCCTGGACAGCAAATAGTATCCGGTAAACTTTTTATTGAAGGTGTAAACTCTATATCAGCAAGAGACGTTTATACAGGAAAGATCCTTTGGAAACGTCAATTTGAAAACATGAATAATTCCGGAACATATTTTGACGATTCATACAAGCCGAATTTTCTGGATAAAAGTTATAACCAACAACACATCCCAGGCGCAAATACAAGGGGAACTAATTTTGTTGCTACGGTTGATAAACTGTATGTTCTGGAACAAAATAATTGCCGTGTACTAAATGCCGCAACAGGCGAGATCATTGACACGTTCACTTTAGTTAATGACAATAAGTCACCCAGGCAATGGGGCTATATTGGCATCTACAACGACCTGCTGATCGCAGGTGCGGATTTTGTGGATTATGCGAATATGGTTGATGAAAAAGCCGCTGAAAAAATCAAGTGGATCGAGGCACTTGATAAAAGTGCCAGCAGCGAGATCATTGTCATGGACAGGCATTCAGGGAGGGTGTTATGGAACAAAAAGTCCGATCATGGATTTATCCACAATGGTATCGTTGCAGGAAACGGGAAATTATTCTGCATGGACAGGATACCGCAAGCGATCGATGCGATTCTAAAGAAAAAAAATAACACAAATGAATATCGTCTGTCGGCATTGAATATTGAGACAGGAAAAGTGATCTGGGAAAAAACTGAAAATGTTTTCGGAAGCTGGCTGGGCTATTCCGAAAAATATGACATCCTGCTTCAGGCTGACAGGAAATCCCGGGATATGGTAGTGCAGCAAGGAAAAAGAATGAATACTTATCAGGGAAAAAGCGGGATACCTCTTTGGGATATTTTCACAGATTATTCCGGCCCTTGCATTATAAATGACAATACGATCATAGCGCAGCATCAATCTTTCGATCTAATGACAGGATATCAAAAAATGATCGAACACCCTCTTAGCGGTGAACCGATACCATGGAAATACTCACGTAATTACGGATGTGGAACTGTTGTGTCCAGCAGGAATTTTCTTACGTTTAGATCGGCAGCGGCAGGCTTTTTCGACTTAAACTCAGATGGCGGAACCGGCAACTTCGGCGGCTTCAGATCAGGATGTACGAGCAATCTTATCGCTGCCAATGGAGTTCTAAATGCACCTGACTATACGAGAACATGCACTTGCAGTTATCAGAATCAGACATCTCTTGCAATGGTACATATGCCTGATGTCGAAACATGGACCTTTAATGATATGGCTCCTGCAACAAAACGTATTGTCAGGATCGGGATCAACCTTGGTGCGCCTGGCGACCGCAATGACGACAGTGGTACATTGTGGCTTGACTATCCGAGCAAAAGCGGCAAGAGTCCTGACCCTGTGATTAAAGTCTCAGGTGACAATGTTCAATATTTCGGAAAGCATTCTCTAAGGATCAAAAAAGGTCACCTGAAATGGGTTGAAGCGTCCGGTGCGACAGGCGTTGATGAAATAACGGTCCAGGTGCTGCCTGACAACAAGCTGAAATCCCAAGCAAAAAAAGCAAATTATCCTTATACGGTTGTATTACATTTTGTCGAACCCCAGGCTATCCAGGCCGGACGTCGGATATTTGATATTGTATTGCAGGACAAAATTGTTATGAAAAATTTTGACATCTTCAGCCAGACAAATAGCATAGATATCGGGATTACGAAACGTTTTACTGGAATCAACATCCCAGACGAACTCTGTATAAAACTTATTCCTGCTGAAAAATCGCCTATCCAGGAAACCGTCATCTGCGGAATAGAAATTATTGCCGAGCAAAAATAAAGAAACTATGAAAGCCAGATACTCGGGGACGAATATGTTATAATCGTCCCCGTAGTACTCGTCGCTGTGACGGCACAAAATTTATTGACGTAAATTTATAAAGGAGTATCTGGTATGGAAACTATTTTAGCAATCGATCCGGGAAAAAACAAGAGCGTATTTTGCGAAATGGACCACGGCTCTCTAAAAACTCAATATCGCACAGTCCGCACACAGCCGCAGGCGTTTCACGACATCTTCGCCGGGCTTGACATCAACCACTCCATCGTACTGTTCGAGGTCGGCTCTCAGGCTGGCTGAATGACAACAAAAAAGGGACAGCCCGGCAATCAACCTGGCTGTCCCTATAATCTTACTTCAAATCTTCTACCACTTGCCGCTTTTTCGCATCTCAGCCTGTGGGTAGTCCTTAAGACATGCCTCAGTCTTTTCAATCTCCTTATCCGGCAGAGCGTACTTCGTCAGTTTGCCCGTTAGATATGCGTCATAACCGGTAAGGTCCATAAGACCGTGACCGCTGTAGTTAAAGATGATGGTTTTTTCTTTGCCTTCTTCTTTTGCCTTTTTTGCTTCCTGGATAACCGCTGCGATTGCATGGCTTGTCTCAGGAGCACAGATTGTGCCTTCCGTCTTTGACCATGTCATAGCCGCTTCGTAACACTCAACTTGATCAATAGCACGCGGTGTGTGAAGACCTTCGACAACGCACTGTGAAACCAGCGGAGCCATACCGTGATAACGCAGTCCGCCTGCATGGATAGGAGCCGGTACGAATCTGTGACCCAGACTGTGCATAGGCAGCAGCGGAGTCGTACATGCAGTATCGCCAAAGTCATACGCGAAAGGTGCCTTGGTCAGCGTAGGACACGCAGTCGGTTCAACCGGAATGATCTCAATATCAGCGCCGTTGATCTTGTCCAGCGTAAACGGGAACGCAAGGCCTGCAAAGTTACTTCCGCCGCCTGCACAACCGATAATGATGTCCGGCGTACCTGCGCCAACCATCTCAAGCTGTTTCTTGGCTTCAAGGCCAATGATGGACTGGTGGAGCATTACATGGTTGAGTACGCTTCCAAGCGAATAACGTGTCTTGCCGGTCGGGTCGGTAACAGCTTGTTCGATAGCTTCGGAGATCGCGATACCCAGGCTGCCCGGTGTATCCGGCATTTCCTCAAGTATCGTTCTGCCTGCGTTAGTCTCGTTCGATGGGCTTGCGACACAGTTGCCGTTCCACACCTGCATCATCAGTTTACGGAAAGGCTTCTGGTCGAAACTTATGCGAACCATGAAGACCTTGCACTCAAGGCCGATCAGGTTACATGCGAAAGAAAGTGCTGAACCCCACTGGCCCGCACCTGTTTCGGTTGTGATCCGCTCGATGCCGAACTGCTTGTTGTACCATGCCTGGGGAACAGCGGTGTTTGGTTTGTGACTTCCGGGAGGGCTTGTGCTTTCATCTTTGTAGTAGATCTTTGCCGGGGTATCGAGATACTTTTCGAGATATGTCGCTCTTCTAAGCGGAGCTGGCCGCCAGCGATACAAAATATCAAGTACTTCATCAGGAATATCGATCCAACGCTCGGAACTAACTTCCTGCTCGATGAGATTCATCGGGAACACAGGAGCAAGCATCTCAGGCGTGATCGGGTTACCGTCAGGCCCCAAAGGAGGCAGCATCGGCGTGGGAAGATCAGCAGCAATGTTGTACCACTGACGAGGAATGTCACTTTCTTTCAACAAAATCTTACGATCCATTTTCAGTCTCCTAATTTGACGTTAAATTCAGTAGCCACGGAATTACACCCTCCAGGGTGATAAGATTCCGCATTGAAAGGTGCTATTTTGCAATTATATCTCCACGTATTCAAGCGTTTTTTTAAGCAGGACCAGCATTATATGAGATTTCGGAAGCATTTCCAAACTATTTATCGGCGGATTATCACCACAACTGTACTGAAACTGCAAAAAACACCCAATATTAACACAGAAATCCACTTTTCAGGCATTTTACTACCAATCGGAATATGAAAATGCCCCGGTAATGATTACCGGGGCATCATAATCTTTTGGGCTAAGTTGTATTGTGGATTGCTCAGTTGGCAGAAATTATGTAGAAGCGTCCCTTTTTGCTTTTTTCGTTTGTGAGGTGCATTTTCAGGTTATAGTCGTGATGTTCTTCGTAGTAGGTTTTGCTTGCGTATGGGATTGTAATATAATTTTCGCTACTCTGGTTTAGCTGACCGAAGACATATTCGGTTGGCTGTTCGTCCGCGAGAAGCTTTTCGTTCCATGTTACAGAGCCTGGCCAGAGGGTGGCGCATTTGCTATAATCTTTATCTGCTCTTGCGTTCCAGTAGTCAGCTGCGAGCTGCGCCGGTTCGGGCCAGTCGGGCTGGGCATCTATCTGACTTATCGCTAAGTCGAAAGCATCCTGATACATCTGTTTGGCTCGTTTTATTCCCGGTTGAGTATCCTTAGAGATTATGTTTTCAGGCTCGAAGATGCCCTCCGGGAATTCGGGTGTAATCAGGAGATGTATATTTTGGATGCTATTGAGACGCGAAGGAAGTTCGTTGCCTTGGTCATCATATTTGATTGAGGTATGCTCAATTCTCGCGGGATACCATCGCCCTGCTTCGTCCTGGGTGAATTCGGTGGTTTCTACACGGCTGGATGGTCTTGATGGGATAACCTCCGGATCGAAGTCCAGTTGATCAACATCAGGCATGTGCTGGCGGCTGCTATTGTTCCAGAAGCTATCCTTTCGGATACACATGTAGCCGTGCAGCGGATCGATGTAGTAAAGACGTTTTTCAGCAGGGAACCTGAGTTTGCCGTTTTCGATCTGTGCTTTATTGTTTGTTTCGATGCAAATAAGGTTGTTGGTGCGTGAATAGTTATTGTTTACCATTTTAGCATTAGTACCAATAAATGACCAGCCAAGACCATCGAGATCACTGCTCGGATTTGGATTCCGTCCAGGCCAGTGCTGCTCGTCTTTTTCTGTCCATTTACCTGTAGCGTCTCTGTGGGACTTATACGCATATTCTCCATCGTAAAGGTAAATCCATGCCTGACTGCTTCTGTTCTGTTGGATCCATTCCAGAAGCGAATCAAATGAGTCACCCATTTCGGCGGCATAAACGGGCCACATTTTGTACATTGCGTCGCCGGGACCAAAGACGAAATGGTTTTCGTATCTTTGTTTGCTGCCATCATTGTAGATTGCTGTTACACGGTCGATTTTCTTTGCGTTATTGGCGTATGTTACGACCATAATGTAATTATCAACGACACTGTCACGGGCGGCGTTGTATGGCTTGAGTGTTTCTACCATGTCGGGCTCAGGGCGATTGTCGATGATCTTTATTTCAGCATCGCGCGGTACGCCAACCTGATAGATATCCGTCGGCCCTGAATCAGGATAACTGAATGTACCGGTCATTGTTGCTCCCGATACTTGCTCCGTTGATTGCTGCGAAGTTAATTTTAACGGCAGATTGGTTTCAGGTTCTACCCACAGAGACATTATAATATGAACGTTTTGAGGAGCTGGGGCTGTGTAATCAACATTGATGATTTTCGCAGTAGAACCTTTGTAAATATCGTCAGAGTAAGTAACAGAGGCGCCCTGTTCTTTTAATTGCTCAATTTGCTTTACGAGCATTTGGCCCATGTTAATCATGGATTGTTCACCTTTTGCAGGGCTTCGCAATTTGGTAGTAATTACATTGGTTTGCGGATCATATTCTGAATGTTTACCCATATCCAGTTCGGCATATTTGACAGATCCGTCTGGATGTTTAATCACCATCCGGTCCGGATTAGCTGAACTCCACATTTCGTTAGTGCCTTTTGTCCTTTTGACAGTGTCAGGGTCGGCGTCGACTTGGGTAACTTCTATCGTGAGGTGCATCCATTGGCTGGCATTCATTGCTTCTATGATGTCGTTAATGGCAAATGCTTGTGAAACTGATTTGTCGAATACTGTGATCGACAACAATATTGATATTGCGAATATTGCTGCTACTGCTAGTTTTGCTGTTTTAGTTTTCATAATTATTCTCCATGTATGAGTATCAGAGTTGTTTTGCTGTGTTTTGTTTCTTTGAATTTGTAATGCTTCATCGAGGACACTGCTTTTCATCTCTGATCTTGGTTTTACATTGAATGTTTCTATGAGTTTCTTAATATCTTTAAGCGATTTCATATTATCACCTTGCTGTTTAGTAGTGATCTTAGTTTTTCCAGGCCGTATCGATATCGGCTTCGGATGGTATTTACAGAAGTACCTCTTAATTTTGCGATTTGTGTAAACTTCATGTTTGCATGCAAGTGAAGGATAACAACTTCTCTTTGCTCATAGGGCAGTTGTGACAATGCCTGGTTCAATGCTTCGGTTTCTTCCTGCTGCAAAGCGAGTAGAAGCGGCTCAGGAGTTGCCGACTCGAATGAATCGTTATCGTCTAATGCTGTTGGTTC
The DNA here is from genome assembly GCA_030641315.1 of Anaerohalosphaeraceae bacterium. Lineage (GTDB taxonomy): Bacteria > Planctomycetota > Phycisphaerae > Sedimentisphaerales > Anaerohalosphaeraceae > DAOWHR01. Next base: position 7,253 of record DAOWHR010000320.1, read on the forward strand.
AAGCTGCCTTCTCTTGAGGCTGTTACGAGCAAGGTTTGCAACACACGTTGCTAAATACGCTTTCAAGTTGCCGTTGAGTTTGACTCTATCAGCCGACTTAACAAATGATACGAAAAAGTCGTGCAGCACATCTTCTGCGGCATGCGTATTATTCAAAAGCCCGGTCGCAACCGTTATGAGGTACCTCTCGTATTTAATGTAGATTCTTTCGAGAGCCTGACCAGAGCCGCGTTTAAACTTCCATAAGAGCAATTTGTCTTCGAGCATTTATTCCTCACCAGCTATATCCAGGAATGATCATCCTTCATTAAGTACACAATCGACAAGGCCGAATCAGTCTAATCTTTTCTGATAATAACTCATTTTAAGCAAATAAAAAAGGCCGAGCTAAATAGTTCGGCCTTCAAATTGAAATAATTCTATTTTTTGTGCGTGCTACTCAAGATATTTCGAGAATGCGTCAGAGTCGAATATGTCTTCGGGTAACTGCCTTTGGGTGTCGAGATAAATTGTCCATGTTGCGGTACTATTTTGCAATATGCCATTGTCACGTTGAGTTGTGGTTCGAGTTTCAATTTTTTTCGGGTACCACCTGTCATCTTCAGTCTGTGACAATCTGGTGCTTTCTCTTATCTGGAGCATTGTGTATTCGAGAGTGGGGTCCGGATTTTTAATCATACAGTTGTCCGCATCGTTATACATCTTCTTCCATAGTTCATCCTGTATGAAATACTCTTCAATCCGCCTGCATATATAATCTTTACCCGGATCGATATAGCAAAGTCTTTTATACCTTCGGCCGTTACGCATGAACGGATATCTTCTATCGGCCTCTATACGCTGCAAACAGATCAGACCATTCTGTCTGGAATAATCATTTTCAATAAGTGTAATCTTCTGCTCTTTAGTCACATCGTTGGATATGAACTGCATGAATTGTGCTCCTGCAGTATACATGTTATGCAGATTAGGCGGCTTACTGTTTCTATTTCGCGTCTTGGTATTTTTTTCTTTCCTACTTTTAAACCCACCAGTAACATTTAGATTGCGATGCACCTGATATTTATATTCGCCATCATACATCTCCGCATTGCGATGAGATAAATGTTCACGGTTTGTCCACCACTCTAATATGGATTCAAGACTATCCCCCATCTTCGTCTCAAGACCCAGACGGGCTTTCCTTTGCGATGTTACTGTGTCCGATTTGATCGAAAGTTGTTCTCTGCGAAACTTATTTCCATCAACGTAGTATATCGTAGCTTCGTCTGCGACTTCTGATCCATCTGCGTTAGACCTGGTGTACAATACAAGGGCAGTATATCGCTGAGGATCGTTTTCTCTTGCAACATGATAATTTGTTATGATCGTCTGAACTTCCATAGTGGGTCGTTTATCTATAATCTTTGCGGTTTTGGGGACGCCAAGTTCATATATGTCCATCGGACCATTGTTGGGATAGTCAAAAGCTGCGTCAAAAACTTCGACAAATTCACCGTCTTCATCGTAACCCTGCAACTTCATTCGTGTGGGCAGGTAACTGTCTTCATCCATGGTGAAGAGCCAATGTTCGGTTCCGATACTGCCCAGGGGGTCGCCCTTTGGAACCTTAACCTCTATTGCGATTACATTTTTTCCATTTTGCACTTCGGCAGTTTTTGTAATTTCTGTGCCTGCATGTTCGTTTAAAGTATCAATTATATTATTAAATAGATCACCGTATGAATTGGTCCTACTTATAATGTTAGCCTTGTTTACAAGCGAAAGTGTGATTGTCTCAGTTGCTGGGTCATAACTGTAACTTTCATCCTTGTCAAAATAGGAAATGCCGCAACTTCCATCCCCACGCTTAATCGCCTCAATTCCATGAGTTGCAGAAAACCAGTTTTCTCCGAATACGGTTTCTGCACCTTTCATCTGGGAGTATGGAACCATATGCATCCATGTTTCGTTTTTCATTGCTTCAAGGCTTTGCTCGAGAGCGTAGGCAGGGGAAACAGTCTTATCCATAATTGTTAAAGACAATACAGCAATCAACAGAACGGCTGCAATTGCAAGTCTTGCTGTTTTAGTTTTCATTATTGTTCTCCATATATTCGATGTCTGCGTTTGTGTTTTTTCCGCGTTGCTTATCAGGGCATCGATTCGACTGTCCAGTTGGGGACTGGCCGAGGTTTTTAAATTGTTTTTTATGAGCTTGTCTATTTTATCTGTCGGTCTCATAGCAATTCTCCGTTTAAGAGTGACCGCAGTTTATCCAGGCCGTATCGATATCGGCCCATGACTGTGTTTATTGAAATATTCTGCATCGATGCGATTGTCTTGAATTTCAGATCGCTGAAGTGCCTAAGCAGGACAACCTCCCGCTGCTCGTAGGGCAGAGCTGCAAGTGCGATTTCCAGGAGCTGTTTCTGCTCATCGGATATGGCTGCTGATTGAGGCGGATTGTTCGATTCAATCTCGGGAACATTGGCCGCATCGAGCGACAATTCAGGATGCCCCTTGTCCGAACGGTATCTCCGGCGTGCAGCGTTAGCGACAGCAGTGAGCAGGTAACTCCGCAGGTTACTGGTGATCTTCAAAGTTTCCTGCTTTGCGATCAGCTTTGCAAATACATCATGAACCGCATCTTCGGCAATCGTCTTATCATGTAAAAGAGCTCGGGCAAGACTGACGAGTTCGTTCTTGTACAGGGTGTAGATGTCGCGCAGGGCATGTGTATCGCCCCGGTTGAACCGTATCATCATCAGTTTTTCCTGTATCATCAAATCCCGCTATTTCCATGGAAAACAATCGACTGTCTGCATATAGGATACGGACCGTACCTGTTTTCGTATAGAAAAAATCAGATTTTCGAAGAAAGATTTAGCAGATTGAGCTTCGCTGGTTTTTTGTTGTTAGTTTGAGTATGTGCTGTTATTGTATATCAAATTTCTGTCTTATTTGCAGGTTAAGTTATGAGTAATGTAATTCGAGTTAATACGCCTTTGAGCGATGATGTTGTATTGTCGCTTCGGGCTGGTGATGAGGTTCTGGTTAGTGGTGTTATTTATACCGGTCGGGATCAGGCGCATAAGCGATTATGTGAATTGCTGGATGCAGGCAAGGTACTTCCGATCGATCTGACTGGTCAGGTGATTTATTTTGTCGGGCCGACGCCAGCGGCGCCGGGTAGGGTTATCGGTGCGGCTGGACCTACTACGTCGTCCCGGATGGACGCATTCAGCCCGAAATTGATCGCAGCAGGTCTAAAAGGTATGATCGGTAAAGGGTATCGTGGTGACGAGGTTCGAGATGCACTGAAGGAGTACAAGGCGGTTCATTTGGCGGCAACGGGAGGGGCAGGTGCTTTGCTAAGTAAATGTATTGTAGCTTCTAAGATAGTCGCGTATGCCGATTTAGGCACTGAAGCGATCCGAAAACTGGTGGTTACCGACTTTCCATGTGTAGCGGCATACGACGCATACGGCGGGAGTGTTTATTGATCTTTGGGACACCAAACGGAATTGTATCCTCTTTTTTCCTGCCGAGAGTGAATAACATTCATTTTTAAGCTCAAAAGCTATTATTCAGGGCAAAATAACAGTTTTTGCTGTTATCTTTAACATTGTCCTTGACATTTATCCAATTTTAATATTATAATAGAAATCGAGTAATATTATATTTTTGTGAGGTATGTGTGGAGTTTGTGTCGTTACATTTGCTTTTATGAGGAGAAGCAATGCTATGAACAAAAAGGGTTTTACACTTAATGAACTTCTTGTAGTCCTTTCAGTTATCTCGATATTGTTTTCGATATTGCTGCCGGTTCTCGATAATATCAAAGCAAAGTCGACGGCAATTGTTTGTATGTCGAATCAGTCTCAACTGCTGAAGGCCTGGCAGATGTACGCCGGGGATTATAACGGTAAAGTTGTTGGTGGTTCGGCTGGTATTGAGTACCCCTTTAGCGAAAAGTACGCCACGATACCGTTACCTGAATGCCCCGGCTGGGTCGACCTTCCACAGTCTGAGACACATATTTTCTTTTCCGCATCATCACTTAAACATAAGATCAATGGAATCAAAGCTGGGAAGCTTTTCCCCTATACTGACTCTGAGAAGCTTTACCACTGCCCGGCAGATAAAAGATATAAGAATACTCCTGCTGATGGTTATTATAGTGCATTTGGGGGTGTCGGCGGCTACAGAAGCTATTCTGTTTCTGCAGGTGTAAACGGGCTTAATCCCGAGGGGGACCTTGGTATTGTACCAGTGATGCTGGTATCAGATATCAAGCGGCCGAGCAGTAAGTATGTTTTTGTAGAAGAGATCAGCGGCAGTGCATTCAACATGACATCATGGATCATCGATCCGGTGGAACGGTACTGGTGGTCCCCTTTAGGAAAAATTGTACACGGCGACTCAAGTACGCTCGGCTTTGCGGACGGGCATGTTGAACTTCATAAATGGCAAGACGCAAACACTCTTAATATGGATTGGAACAACGGCATAAAATGGCAGAGTCCTCCTCGAGGTCAGGATACGGATCTGCGATATATGCAAAAAGGATACCCTTATAAGCATTTGCTGGTAACCAGGGGCAGTTAATAAGATTGACATTTGATTTGCCATTTTTCATAAAACCTTTCTATAAGATTGATTACAATTTAATCTATATTGGTTCGGGCTGTTTGGGTGAGGTATAGGTTTATCGGCATTGGGGCGGATTTTGTCAGGGGAGGTTTTCGATGAGTATTTTCCCGGTTTTGTTGCGCTTGCGGTGTATATAGATTTGATGTCATGGTGAGGATATCTATGGTTGCTGTGTCGGTGCGATTTTTCCCGAGGCGAGCTTCAGCTTTGCAGGGTATCGGCATCACGATCAGATTTTTGGATAGAACAGGTGAACAAAGTGAGGGTAAGAGCAGTATTATTGCATGTATCATCGTGTATTGAGTGTTCCTTTGAGGCGTATTTGCGATTTTTTCCTTGTATTTTCCAGTGCAGTACCGTTTCCAAAATAAAATGGTCAGTTGAGATGTTGTATTTTATGATGGAAAAGCACGGTGTTTTGGGCTACACTGACAAATCGTGTTTTTTATATCATTGTAAGACCGCTATTTTTAGTCATTAGCAAGGAGAATTGATTTGAAGGTTGCTTTGATCGGTATGATGCAGTCGGGCAAGAGTACACTGTTGTCGGCAGTGTGTGGCAAGGCTGTACAGAGCGATATGATACATATCCATGAAGAGGTTGTCGCTGTGCCGGATGAGAGGCTTGACTGGTTGACGGGTCTGTATAAACCCAAAAAGACGGTTCATGGCACTGTTGATTGTCTTGATCTGCCGGGGCTGTCGTTTGCAGATCAGAGCGGGCGTTCTGCGGCGAGGCGTTTGTTCGGTTCGATCCGGACGGTTGATATGCTGGTGCTTGTTGTTGGGGCTTACCTTGAGGGAGTTGATGCCGCAAGTGAGCTGAACGATCTGAGGACAGAGTTTTTGCTTGCTGACCTTGAGCTGGTTACGACTCGTATCGAGAGGCTTGAAAAGCAGGTTCATAAGCCTACGAAGACGCAGGCACAGGAAAAGGCGGAGCTTGCGCTTCAGCTTAAATTGCAGGATGCACTGGAGGCGGAAAAGCCGATCAGCAGTGTTATTCAGTCAGATCAGGAGCTTGATCTTATTAAGTCGCTGGGTTTTTTGACGCTTAAGCCTATGATGGTGGTGGTTAATGTCAGTGAGGATAATGCAGGGGCAAAGGTGGATCTTGGCGATGCTGTAAGTGAAGGTGTTGAGGTTGTGACGCTTTGTGCTTCGCTGGAAAGCGAGCTTGCACAGCTTGACGAGGAGAGCAGGGTTGAATTTATGGCAGATCTTGGTTTAAGCGAAATCGCGGCGGCTAAGTTTATACAGAGCTGCTATACGACTTGCGGTTTGATCAGCTTTTTGACGGTCGGGCCTGATGAGGTGCGGGCGTGGCCAATACCGGCTGGAATGACGGCACTTGACGCTGCGGGCAAGATACACAGCGATATCAAGCGTGGATTTATCAGGGCTGAAACAATCGGGTATAAAGATATGGTGGAACTCGGAAGCGAAAAGGAGTGCAAGGCAAAGGGTAAGACGCGTCTTGAGGGGAAAACGTACGTCATTGCGGACGGGGATATAATTAATTTCAGATTTAATGTTTAACGGTAAGTTGATTGCATATTATGGTTAAGGCTTACATTGTTAGTGTTGGTAATGAGATATTGAGCGGCCAGACAGTTGACAGTAACTCAGCCTGGCTTGCAGGGAGGCTTTTGTCTGTTGGAATGCCGGTTGCAGGAGTTTGTGTTGTTGGGGATGATCTGGCTGAGATAACCGAAGCTATCGGTCGTGGGGCAAATAAAGCAGATGTTGTGTTGATCACTGGCGGTCTTGGGCCAACCGATGATGATATTACGCGTCAGGGGCTTTGTGAATATTTGGGTGTTGGGCTTGAATTCCATGAAGAACTGCTTATGGGGATCAAAGCTTTTTTTGATAAGCGGAATATGACGATGGCTCTTTGTAACCGGAATCAGGCTTTTCTGCCTGCTGGCGCCAAGGCGATTGTCAATGAGGTCGGTACTGCTCCCGGTGTGATCGCTGAGAGTGAGGGAAAACTGATTGTTAGTATGCCAGGTGTGCCTGTTGAGATGAAAGACATGTTCGATGAGCAGGTGTTCGGCGAGATCGAAAGACGGTCCGACGGGGGGCTTGTGGTCGTTAAAAAGCTGCGTTGCTTTGGGATGGGTGAGTCTTCGCTGGTTGAGCTATTGGGCGATATGATGGAGCGAGGGCGGAATCCGCTGGTGAACTGCACCGTGCATGGAAGTGTAATCACATTGCATATAGTAGCCAGTGCAGATACGAAAATGGCTGCTTATGAAATGATAGATGCGGTTGAATCACAGCTTCGCGGGATGTTGGGGGATATGGTATTTGGGGAAGACGATGCTACTCTTGCCGGGGTTGTGGGTGATAAACTGGCAGAGAAAGGTCTAAAAATCGCTGTCGCTGAGTCGTGTACGGGCGGTTTTATAGGAAAAATGCTGACAGATGAGGTTGGTGCCAGCATTTTTTTTGAATATGGGTGGATAACTTACAGTAATCCGGCTAAGGTAAGTCAGCTTGGTGTCGATGCCAGTACTATAGAGCGTTTTGGTGCGGTTAGTGAAGATGTAGCGGTTATGATGGCTCGGGGAGCCAGGAAGAACGCCAATGCCGATATTGGGGTAGGAGTAACGGGAATCGCCGGTCCAACTGGCGGAAGCGAAGAAAAACCTGTGGGAACAGTGTATATCGCGGTTGATATTAATGGTAAGTGCGAAGTTAAAAAACACGTGTTTTC
>DAOWHR010000153.1 GCA_030641315.1 Anaerohalosphaeraceae bacterium
ATACTCGAAAGCGGATGCGGACCGTGCATCGGTCAGGGCTTCTCACCAGCTAACGATACAATCAGCATACGCACGTTCAACAGAAACTTCGCAGGCAGAACCGGCACCAAGGGTGACATGGCTTACCTGGTAAGCCCCGAAACCGCGGTCGCATGTGCGCTAACGGGCAAATTTACCGATCCGCGTACTTTGGACTTTGCCTACCCGCAGACCGAACTGCCTGATAAATTCAAAATCGATGACAGCATGATAGTTCCACCGTTAAGCGAACAGGACGCTGCGACAGCAGAGGTGCTTCGCGGGCCTACTATCGTGGTTCCCGAATCGCCGAAACCGCTGCCAGCAGAGATAGAAGGTAAGGTTGTACTCAAGTGCGGCGACAAGATCACCACCGACCATATCATGCCGGCTGGTACGTTTTTGAAGTACCGCTCTAACGTGCCGGAATACTCGAAGTATGTGTTTAACTGCTTTAACGAAGAAGGTGCCGAGACGTTCGCTCAGCGCGGTTTAAAACTGAAAGCCGAAGGTATCGGCGCTATCGTTGTTGCGGGCGCAAGCTACGGCCAGGGTTCCAGCAGGGAACATGCGGCACTTTGCCCGATGTACCTTGGCGTGCGTGCGGTGATCGCAAAGAGCATTGAACGAATCCATAAAGCCAACCTGATAAACTTCGCAATCGTGCCAATAGAGTTCGCAGACGAAAGCGACTATGACAAGATCAGCAGCGATGACGAACTCGTTATTGAAAACCTGCTTACCGCCATCAAAGGCAGCGATGAGATTACCATAACAAACAAGACGGCTGGCTTTAAATTCGCAGGCAAACTTACTCTGTCGCCAAGAGACAGAGATATCCTGCTGGCAGATGGATTGCTGAATTACACCAAACAGAAAAGCTGTTAGTAAGCGTCTTCGAATGGGCAAGAAATAATATGAATATGAAAGTCAACTCGTTATGCTGGGCATGATCTCAAATAGGAAATTTAAAATCAGAACAATTGCCCTTTTGCTCTGCATAATTATCTGTGGGTTGTTGTTTCGATTCTCCAGACCAAGCTATGATGTTATTGTGCTCGAGACTCTTGGCGGTCAGATCAATGATCCCAAGGCTATCAATAATGTCGGTCAGGTGGTTGGGGGCTTAGATGTCGGGGTTCATGGCAGAAAACATGCATTTATATGGAGCGAGTCTGAAGGCATTAGGGACCTTGGTACATTGGGCGGGCTTGAGAGCGATGCTCTCGATATTAACGACAATGGGGAGGTTGTCGGAACCGCTATGGATCCTAACGGCATTTATAATGGCTTTTTGTGGACCGCTGAGAGCGGAATGACCAATCTGGGAACCTTTGGCGGAGTGGGGTGCAGTATTTATGGGATCAATAATAGCGGGCAGATGATAGGGCGATACCGGTTGCTTGGTATGAGTAACTATGGATTTGTCAGAGAGGCTGACGGCAGCTTGTTCGGGCTTCCTATGCTTTCTGCAAGAAGTTGTTTCCCCAATGATATCAATGATAAGGGACAGGTTGTCGGCAGTTATATTATTAACGGCAAAAGTCATGCTTTTTACTGGGATGGCGAATCCGGTGTAAATTTTATAGCCGGTAAGGTTGGTCCATCGAGTGAAGCATTGGGAATCAATGATAAAGGTCAAGTTGTCGGGACAATATTCGAACCCAAAATCAATGACCTCGTTGGATTTACCTGGTCCAAAGCAGATGGACTTGTGAAAATGACACTTTCTAATGTTGAGAGTTCCGGCAATATTATAAATGACTCCGGTGAAATAGCGGGAATAGCAGAAACAAAAGGATTCATGTTCATTCAGCCAAAGAGGTATAATTATTTGATGACCAGCAGTGGCAGTATTGCCAACCTGGACAAATTCGTTACTACTGATAATAATGGTTTTTATATAAGGGACCTGAATGAGAATGGGTGGCTGGTGGGACATCTGGACTGTGCTAAAATCTCGCCGATTACGAATAAAACAAACCATATTGGTTTTGTTCTCAAGCCAAAAGGACTTTACAAACGGATCAGGCAAAACAAACAGGGAAATTACAAGTGAAACCTGTTACCCTAATACATGTACAATGTTGTTAATAACTGTTTCCGGATCTCACAATAACATCCATTTCTAATTATGCGAGTGTGGACCATACAACCTGAGTTTATGTTTGAAGAGTTCGAAAGGCGAAAGCGTTTGCGGGTCTGTAAGAAAATGCTGCCATTACAAGAAAAGACGGATCTTGTATTATCCCTCTAATCAAGCTATAATCACCGAATCTAATTTGGAGGTTTATTGTATGAAGGTATTGACAAAAGAGATATGGATGGATGTTCCGCAGCGCAGAGAGATCATATCTATCCATAGTGAAGTGGAACGGCTTGTCGCTCAGAGCGGTGTTCAGGAGGGGCTTGTGCTTGTTAACGCGATGCATATAACAGCATCGGTATTTATTAACGATAACGAATCCGGCCTGCACCACGACTATGAGGTTTGGCTTGAGAAACTCGCTCCTGAGAAACCTCACAGCCAATACCGCCATAATGGGTATGAAGATAATGCGGATGCCCACATGAAAAGGCAAGTCATGGGCCGAGAGGTTGTTGTCGCAATCACGGATGGAAAGCTTCACCTGGGGCCGTGGGAACATATTTTCTACTATGAGTTTGACGGCAAACGAAGAAAACGTCTTTTGGTAAAGATCATCGGGGATTAGCTTTGGATCTTATCGGTTTTTTATTTTCTACTATTTTGATATCACTGTCTGGGGTGATGGCGCCGGGTGCGGTTACAGCTGCGACTATTGCACATTCGACGAAGAGCAAACATGCCGGGGCGATGATCGCTGTCGGGCACGGGTTTCTGGAGATACCTCTGATATTTCTGATAATGCTTGGGCTTGATGTTTTTTTGCAGGACGACAGGGTCAGGATCGTCATCGCCCTTGCGGGTGGAGCGTTTCTTGTGTGGATGGGTGCCGGGATGCTTGCCGATCTACGCAAGTCAAGCGAGGAACAGGCAGTTGAGAAAAAAAAAGCAGCCGGTCCGATCATGGACGGGTTTGTACTTTCGATAACGAATCCTTACTTTCTGTTGTGGTGGGCAACAGTTGGTTTGAACCTTGCGATCAAGGCAAAGAATCTTGGGGTGACCGCGTTGATCCTGTTTCCGCTGGTTCACTGGCTGTGCGATCTTGTGTGGCTCGAATTTTTGTCGTTGGCAACGAACAAAGGCTCGGATGTTCTGGGCAGGCGCGGCCAGAAAGTGATACTTGGTGTTTGCGCAGCGGCGTTGATCGTATTTGGGTGCATGTTCATGTTTGACGCGATGCGCAGCCTGAACGGGTGACGGGAAAGTTTACTTAAAAATGTTTATTATCTGGTTGATCTGATCTTCGACCTTATCATTTTTTTTATCATTTGATCCCGACTTGTTCTTTTTGAGGAAGTTGTCAAGTTCACCCTTTATTACGTCTTTGATAACCGATTCGGTTGTTTTTTTAATCAATTCTGCCAGGTTTATTTTCGGGTTGTCGAGAGTGCCTTCGATTGGTATTGCGATTCGGCCCTGTGTGTCTTTGCCGACTGTTGCGGTTTGTCCTAAGATCGACCACGGCAGTTCGATTGTCATATCGATAGACTTGTCAAGCCCCGTTTGGCCGATCAGGTTGAGCGGTTTGTCCCCGAATTCGAACTGCAAGCCGTCTTTCTGGTCCGTGTACCGCATGATCCCGTCTTTGATCGTAAAGTCCGTTGGGCTTACTTTAATTTTAGTGTGCTGGAGTTTGAGCACACTGTTTAGCGGATCCAAAAAACTTTTGGCGCCAAGGCCAAGATCGCGCATTGCGATGTTGCCTATTATGTCAATCTTATTGGCAGATTCGGCAGCGAGTGGAACAACTATTTTATCTGCTGTGAAATCCAACCGGCCGGTAACACCGACCTGTTTTGCAAGAGCCGGAAAGACGTAGCTCAGCTTTGCGGCGATAGGATCGGTTATGTTTATATTGTCAGCGATCTTTGTATGCTTGGTCAGCCTGAATGTCATCGGTTCTTCGTTCAGGTCGATATTACCAGCCAGCGACAGTTTGCCACCGTTGACGTTGGCGGTAAACGGTTCCAGAGAGACTATACCTTTGGCAGCTGTCAGCTTGACAGCGGTCTGCTCAAAGTTAACTCCCATGACACTTAAGGCGTCAAATTTGTAATCGGCGTTTGCGATGAGATTCTTCTTTAACTGGCTTTGGTCTTTGACATCAGCATCGGTAAAGGTTGTAAAGTTTGCTTTGAGGGGATGTTTGCCCTTTGCGATAAATCCTTCGGGCAAACGAGCGGTAATGAGTGGCGGAAGGTTTTCAAGGTCTACGTCGATGTTCGCTTTGCCTGCATAAGATGTCTTTGTTCCTTCGATTGTCTGGCCTATGTTGGTGTCAACTTTGATATTGGTACCATCTATTTTGCAGATGAATTTTTCGGGTGTTAGGTCAGCGATGTTCAGGATAGTGTCCAGCTTGACAGTGATGAGTTTCTCCTGAAATGTTTCCGGTTTGTCATCCTGCTTGATAAACAGGTTTGTGATGGTTGTTTCTTTTGTGTCGAGGTGCAAGGTGTCGCCATCAAGACTGGCATTGATATCTGATTTGAGGATGCCTGCGATCTGCATGTCGGCAGGTATAATGCCGAATACTTCAAGGGTAGGCCCGAGTTCTTTAAAGTCTATCTCGGTTTTGAAGCTGCCTGCTATAGGCTGCTTGGTTTCACCACCAAACGGCACTGTTGCGTTTGTTATCGTTGCCGACTTGACCAGCAATCCGGCGTCAATGTCCACGGTTTTAATGCTTATCAGTGACTTTTCCATATCGACGGCCATATCGAATGTTGCGTTGATATTAGTTTGGGGTGTCTGTTTTTTTGTGCCGGTTTTGGCCACGATGAGCTTGTCAATTTTTGTGGTTCCGGTAATTGAAATGTTGTCCGGTGCGAGTTTTGCGATGCCATTAATGTTAAGCTCGCCAGCCAAGGCGAAAGATTTGAGGTCAACGAATTGAGATGCAAAGTTCTGGAGTTTGTCCAGATCGGCTTTTGCTTTGTATGTGATTTTCTCTTTGTCGCCGGCACAATCGACATTGCAGAACGATGAGGTAACATTCAGTTTGTCGATGATCGGAAGGTTGTCCTTCATTGATACTTGAGCATCCATAGTAATCGGTTTGTCGAAGGCGGTTGTTTTGTCGCCGATGGTCTGAGTAAAATTTTGCAGATCTGCGTTTGCCGTAAGTTTTTCGAGTGTGCCGTTGGCTATCTTTGCGTTTAGGTTGGCGTTTAGGTTTCCTGTTACCTGGATGTCCTTGCCAGCCAATGCGAGCAAGGGCCTTAGCGAAGCGATGTCCAGGTTGTCGATGTTGACGACACACTGGCCTGTTGAACCTGGTTTGAGATGCCAGCCTTTGGTGTTAGTGTCCGGCGTCAGTTTCGCCGAAGCGTTAATCTTTGAGGCCCCCCTGCTGTCCTGTACTGCCATAGTCAGACCAAAGTCCGATTCGGTGCCTGGCGGATTGATGTTGACGTTTGATTCGATGTTTGTCAGGGTTACACTTTGAGTTGAATTGTCCGGCTGTTTGAGGTTGACTGTTAGATTGCCCTGAATAATCTCAAGTTTCATTCTATTGAAGGGAATAGAGGCTGGTGTCAGGATTTCTGTAGGGGCTGGTTTGGGAGCCGGTTTTTTTTTCGGTGCTGTGTCTGCGGTTGGAACCCGGACAGTAAGGACTATGTCAGGATTGGTGACAGTTGTCTTGCCGAGGTCGATATTGCCGAAAATGAATGATGAAAATTTTGGGGTCGATCTGATGTTCTTTATCTTTGCCGAGGTTGTGCCCGCATTGTCAGCAAAGGTCAGGTTTGTAAGTTCCAGACCCTTGAACCAGCTGATAGATAGATCATCAATGCCCACGATGCCGTCGATGGACTTGTTGATGTTGTTGACAATGAGATTTTTACCACTTTGCGAGGAAAGATAGACCGGCGTCAGGAAGAACAGCAGCAGCGGTATCGTTATTATAATTATAGCTAGAACGAGAAGTTTCTTTTTGCCGGTTTTTTTGCCAGGGCTGGTGGTTTTGTTTTCGGAACCCATAATATTTTCCCCGTAAATAAAGTATACAGCTAAAGTTAAAACGATCATCAAGCCGACAGATGTTGCGGCCTGATGATCGTTTAAGGTTTCAAATCGGTATTCTATTGTGGAAAGATCAGTCGTTCAAAATCTCTTCTGACTTTGCTTTAATGGCGGTATCGACCTTGTCGACATATGTTTTTGTCAGGTCGTCAATATCTTTCTTGCCCTTGTCCCTGTCGTCTTCGCTGATGGTTTTGGCTTTTTGTTCATCGTCGAGATGCTTGTTTGCATCGCGTCTGATGTTGCGAACGCTGACCTTTGCTTTTTCGCCGATCTGCTTAACCTGAGTAACGAGCTGCTGTCTGCGTTCACCGCTTAAAGGCGGGATGTTCAGGCGGACGACCTTGCCGTCAGCGACCGGGGGGAGGTTCAGGTCACTTGTTTTGATGGCTTTTCGATGTCTTTGATACTTGACGGGTCGAAGGGTTTAATGACGATGGTTGACGCATCCGGCGCCGACAGTGTTGCCATCTGGTTGACAGGAGTAGGCGTTCCGTAATACTCAACCCTGAGTTTTTCAACGAGGCCTGTGGAGGCTCTTCCGGTTCGCACCCCCTTAAGTTCGCTCTGGAGGTATTCAATGCTTTTTTCCATACTTATCTTGTGCTGGCTGATGATTGCTTTTGTAGGCATATTATTGCTCCGCAAATTTAGATATTATTCAGGCCGATGATCTTCCAGGTCACGGCAAGTTTAGCTGATAATGGTTCCAATCTTTTCGCCGTAAATAGCTTTTGTTATATTTCCATGATTGAAGATGTTCAGGACGATCACTGGTATATTGTTTTCCTGGCAGAGACTAATCGCGGCTGGATCGATGACTTTCAGGCCATCCCTGAGTACGTCTGAATATGACAACTCCGGGATCATTTTTGCTTCTGGATCCTTCATCGGGTCGGACGTGTATACGCCATCGACTTTTGTCGCTTTGATTATGACGTCGGCTTCCAGTTCGGCTGCTCTTAGAGCTGCGCATGTATCTGTCGAGAAGAACGGATTGCCTGTTCCGCCAGCGAGTATAGTTACCCTGCCCAAGTCCAGATGTCTAAGGCATCTTCTTCTGATGAAGGGTTCGCAGATGGCTTTCACCTCGATCGCGCTTAGTACGCGTGTTGGCTGACCAACTTTTTCGAGGATTTCCTGTAGTGCACATGCGTTGAGGACGGTAGCGAGCATTCCCATGTAGTCTGCGGTGTTTCTTGGGATATGGCTTTTTTCTGAAAAAGTCGCTCCTCTAAGGAAGTTGCCGCCGCCTACTACAATTGCTACCTGTGGTCCGAGTTTGCAGATGGCCGCGATGCGTTCGGCGATTCCAAGCACGGCATCGCCGTCAATTCCGAATCCGCCTGGTTTGCAGAAGCTTTCGCCTGACAGTTTGAGCAATACGCGTTTATATTTGAGTTGAGCCATAATTTAGAATTCCATTTCAAAATGTTTTATCGAAGCAAGTTTGTATTTTACCAAAATCCGGGCAAAAAAAAAGCACCGATAATTTTCATTACCGATGCTTATTATAACAGCTTTATCAGCCGATTTCAAACCGAACAAATCTTTTTATTTTTGCCGTCCCGCCCGCCTGTTTTGCGGCGTTTTCGAGTGTCTGGCCGACTGTTACGGTGTCGTCCTTGACAAAAGGCTGGTCAACAAGGCAGTTTTCCTTGAAGAATCTTCCCATTTTGCCATCTACGATCTTTTCTATGATCTCGGCGGGCTTATTCTGAACAGAGGCTGTCGCTTCGGCTCTTTCCTTTTCGATAACGTCAGCAGGGATGGTGTCACGATTGAGGCCGACCGGGTTGATCGCTGTGATGTGCATACATACATCGGCAGCGACGGATCCAACAGCAGCGGAAGCTTCGTCGCTGCTTGTTTCAACTTCAACCATCGCTCCAACCGTTCCGTTGAAGTGGATGTATGTTCCGATGATGCCGCAGCCTTGTACTTCGTAACGTGTGAAATCTCCTGCTTCGGTCTTTTCACCTGTCCTGCCAACCAGGTCGGTTATCATTTCGGAGAACAGCTTGCCGTCAACCTTGGCATTGTTTATAGCGTCTGCGCCTTCGGTTCCTTCGCAAGTCAGTGTCAAAGGAGCCATAACCTCTGCCAGAGCGAGAAAATCATCGCTTTTGGCGACGAAGTCAGTTTCGCAGCAAAGGCTTGCCATGGCGACAGTTTTTTTGTCGTCGCTTGCCATTGTTACAATTTTGCCCTGCGTTGTATCGCGTGCGGCGCGTTTTGCCATAGTTGCCATACCCTTTTTCTTGAGTATTTCCATCGCCTTGTCCAGATCGCCGTCTGTCTCTGCAAGTGCATTCTTGCAGTCCATCATACCTTGTCCGCTCATTTTGCGGAGTTTCATTACTGTTGCAGCCGAAATGTCAGCCATTTTTATATACTCCTGTATTTTGTTTAAGTTTTGTTTTTACTGCTTTGCTTCTTCTGTATCAGCGGCTGGTGTAGCATCTGTTTCAGTTGCCGGTGCCTGTTCCGGTGCCGGTGTTTCTGCAGCAACCGGTGTTTCTGTAGCAACCGGTGTTTCTGTAGCAACCGGTGCTTCTACAACAACCGGTGCTACCGGTATTGTCATTGGTGTTACCGGTGCAGGTGCGTCTTCAGCGGTTGCCATAGCTTTTCTTCGGCTTCTGCCTCGAGTGCCTTGTGGTCCAGGACCATCTGTTGCCTTAACGATCGATTTGCCTGCTGTTACCGCTTCTGCCAGTTGGCAAAGCAAAATCTCTACAGCCTTGATCGAGTCGTCGTTTGCCGGAATTGCCACGTCAGTTTCGTCCGGGTCAGAGTCAGTGTCTATAATAGCGATGGTAGCGATACCGAGCTTTCTTGCTTCGCGAAGAGCGAGGTATTCCTTTTTAGCATCAACAACGACAATCGCGCCCGGCAGACGGTTCATTTTGCGAACACCGCCGAGGTTTGTGGCGATCTTAGTCATTTCGCGTTTTAGTCTTGAACCCTGCTTCTTACTTTCGGCAGCGAGTTTGCCGCTTGATTCCATCTCTTCGAGTTCTTCCAGTCTTTTTAGACGACTGCGAACAGTTGAGAAATTTGTAAGCATTCCGCCCAACCATCGCTGCGATGCAAAGTGCATATCGCATGCTTCAGCGGCTTTTTCGACAGCTTTTTGTGCCTGTCTTTTTGTGCCTACAAACATGACGTCTTTGCCGGACGAAACTACCTCAGCGAGGAGTTTTTTGCCGATCAGCAGGCCCCTGAGGGTCTCTTTGACGTCAATAATGTGGATTTTGCTTCGTTTGCCGAAGATATATGGGTTCATCTTCGGGTTCCAGCGGCTTGCCGCATGTCCAAAATGTACGCCCGCACTTATCAGGTCGCGAGCCAGTTCTTTACTCACAGAACTTACCTCCATAACTAAAGTAATATAAAGTATTTACGTTTGCACTGCCTACACAGACAGTGCGCCTTGACCATCTACGCAGACAGACAAGACGAGCAATAATAGCAAAAAACCCGTCGAAGTCAAGGAAATGTTGGTAAATCAGCGAAATTACCGTGTTTCAACATTTTGAATTATGGATATTGAGTGGCGTTTACTTTTGTTCTATTGGCCAGGTCAAATTCCCGTCGGAACCATAAATACGGATTCTATCCCCTTTAAAGTCCTTCTCGCCAAATCTGGATACTGTAACCTCAATAAAATACCCCTCAATATCGCCTGGCAGTTCAACATTTTCGAAAACCCCGCAATACCGTTTCAGGTGATCTCGCCTTTGCTGTTCCTCATCATTTTCAGCTTCACCCGTAAAATGCCACTGAACGCTGAGACGTGACTTCTTAATATCTGGATAATTCTCAAATACGCATCGACCGTCAATATCTGTCTTAGCTTTGAATTCCTGTTGCCAGTAATGGTTCATGCTGTGATCGTAAAATGTCACTTCCAGTCCCTCTATGGCATTTCCGGATATGTCTTTCACTTCGAGTTCCACCGTCAACTCTGGTTCGTCCAGGACAATATCTCCAAGATCGTACTCATATCTGCCCTCCTCAAATCCAACGTCAATTATTCTGTCAAGGTAGTTCTTGTACTTCTTCCCTTTCGTAGCTTTATTTCTATCCCAGTCATATGGCTTTTCACTGGCTATTTTTAATTTAAGACTTTCATCAGCTGGCGCGCCGGTCTGTTTAAATGAACCGGTGGTGTCCGTTCTTACGTTATTACTTCCAAAGCTGTTAGACTCACCATAAAGTATGAGCCTGTTGGGTATTGGTTTGCCGTAATTATTTATTACCCTGCCTGTGACTGTTACGTCTGATCGAGATAGAACAAAATCGATTTTCTTAGACTTAATTTCATCCCTGTATCCAATAGCATTACTGCTTTTGCCAATATATCCTTTTGCTGCAACACGGACAGTTATGCGTACGCTGCGATTTTGCTTCCGTTTTTCAATATCTTCTTTGCTCATACTTTCTTCGAAATTTATCCACGCAAAGGCAGGAATTCCGGTAAGGCTATATTGCCCCTGGTCGTCTGTCTTTACTGTATATTTCCCCTGCTTTCCTTCACCAGGCATACTCCAGCTATGTAGCCAGGACTCTTCAAAAATTACTATGTGAGCAGTTACTGTGGCATTGGGGATAGGTCTGTCGTACCTGTCAACAATAATTCCGCTAATCTCATAGGCAGGTTCGACAACGATATTGACTCCCCATACGCCCAAACATTTACCTGAATTGTCTGTAGCAACCTTTATATCTGCCTGTTCAGGAATCCAGTCTAGTAGGCTGTCATTGAATTCGTTTGGATTCTGTATGATCGTCCAGCCTGCCCAGCCGGGATACTTATCGCTTTCCGCCCGTACAAAAAGCGGGTAACCCATTGCACTTGGATGCCCAGTACCCACTGTTGGGATATCAAACTGAAAATTACCTTGGCTGTCACTCGTACCGCTTGCGCTGCCCGAGGGTCGTCCGAAAACATAAATATTGAAATCTTCCATCGGGTTACCCTCGGCATCAATAATCCTGCCCGCAAACTTTGGAGCCATGAGTTTTTTATAACCTTCGGGAACCGTGATCGAGAATTTCTCTATTGGTATCTCGTCATACCAGAACTGCCACTGCTCACCGCGACCCGGCTGACTGCCGGAAAGTGTCCTATCCAAAAGCAATGTGTCCACATCGACCCACAACTTGAAGTTCATGTAGGAAACCTGACCATCCAGACTGTTCGGGTCCACTGCGTATACCAGTTCTTTTTCACTGCATTCATCTGCTAATAGAACCAGCCTTGGCTGAATTACTTTTTCCTGCGTACTGCCGTCAGGATTCTCTACAAGCATGACAGAGCCGGGCATTTCCTCGTTCTGGACAGACGCTATGATTGACTGAACATACTCAAAGCTGACCCCTCTCCGCTGGCGACCACCGCTCTTCTGCATTTGTGCTGTTTTGGCGTTTTTGTCAAGAACAAGAATATTTACACCGTTATCAATGGTAACCGATCTGCTATCTTCTACGCGGTAATACTTCGTTCCCTTGATCCACGTTTCACGTTCGAGACGGAATCCATCATCCCTAAGTGCACCCTCTAAAATGTATACATCTGTGATCGAATCAGGGTCGACAATTTGGCTGATCAGCCCAACTTCAGCGTTGTCGATCTCATTGCCCGAAGTGCTGTTGTCACTGTTTGATGCGGCATCAACAGGCTGTTGTTTTGCGACGGCAGCTTTAATTCTATCTGCTGCAATTGCGAACGGGTTTTCATCTTCGCCTTGCCAGTTATCGGCCAGGTCTTTGAGTTTGTCGAGTGCATCTTCTGCACTTAGATCGGCCAGATAGTTTGCCGCTGATATTTTTGATTCTATTTCGCCGATGTCCAACAGTTTTATTAATCCTTTGGTGTTGCCTGCTGCGAAAAGGGTGTCTGCTAGTTTTAATTCTGCGATGAGTTTCTGCTGTGCGATTAATTCGGGGTTATTCTGTAATGTTTCGATTTTCTTTGGTGCAGGATCTTTTACGATTTCCTGTTTTGTTTCATCTTTGCCTGTCAGTGTTGATATGCCGATGAGAATTGCTGCTATGATAATTGCCGCTATCGTGAATTTTGTTATTTTGTTGTTCATTGCGGTTCTCCACGTTCTGTGAAGACCGTCCCGGGCGGATTTTGCTTTGTTGAACTCGGCGAGCATTTTGAAGCGCGTACTGTCCCTGTGCGCAGCCGATGGTTTGTCATCGACATCCAGCCTGCTGACGAGTTTTTCAAATTTGTTTTCAAAATCTTTCATAACACTATGCTTTCGCCTGAGACGGTATTCAGGTGTTTTCTTAGTTCTTTCAGGCCGCGATGCAATGCTGTCCGCACAGCGGCGCTGCTTTTGCCGACGATGTTTGCGATCTGGTCATGGGTGAGGTTCTCGAAGTATCGCAGGGTGATGATGGTCTGGTGCAACGGCTTTAAGCGGATGATGGCTTTGTGTATTTCGGGCCAGTTGTTGTCGGTCTTTTCGTCGTTGCCCGCTGCTATCAGATGTGCATTGCGTTCAAGGATGCTGTTTTGTCTTTTAGTTTTTCTGATGTGTTGATTGGCATTGTTGGCAGCTATCACGTAGAGCCAGCTTGTGAAGTCCTTTTCGGTGGTGCCTTTGAAGCTATTGATGTTTTTTGCAACAGCCAGAAATACGTTAGCGGTTACGTCTTCTGCGATCTCACGATAAAACAGCCTGTGCATGCAGAAGCGAAATATTCTGTCATAGTAGTTTTCATAGAGCATGCCCAGTGCTGTCGCGTCCGTGCGAGCCAGCGTTACGAGACTATCAAGGTTGTTGTGCTTTGTCTTTTTTGCCATTTTCTCAACCATCATCGCATCTATAATTGCGCGTGACGGGGCAATGTTACATTATAAATCGCAAAATGGCTAAAAAAACTTGATTTGCAAAATCCGGTTTGGTGTTTATAATCTGGTTTTGAGTTATGTTTGGGATGTTATGAAGAAGCGGATATTTATTAGTGCCTGTGAGCATAGTGCGGAGATGCATTGCGCCAATCTTATAAAGGCTGTCAGTGCAAGGACTTCCAGCGATGATGAGATCGAGTGGGTTGGGCTTGGCGGTGAGAAGATGGAGGCCGCTGGGTGTGAACTGCTGGAAAATACGGTCGATAAGGCGGCGATGCTGTACAATGTTGTCGGTCAGATCGGGGCATATTTCAAGCGGATCAATCGGGTTAAGCGATATTTTCGGGATAACAAGGTCGATCTTTGCATTGTGTGCGATTCGCCTGCGTTCAATTTTCACATCGCAAAAGCGGCAAAGCGGACCGGGACCAAAGTGCTGTTCTATGTAGCTCCGCAGCTATGGGCGTGGGCACCTTGGCGGATATTTAAGCTTCGCCGTTGCTGTGACCGGCTTGCGTGCATATTGCCGTTTGAGAAAGAATGGTTTTCAAAGCGAAAGATGGATGTTCGGTTTGTGGGTAATCCGCTGTTCGATGGAGCTGGTGCGATGGTTGCTGACGAGGCTAAGGACTATAGCGATTATGATAAACGCATCGCAAAGGTCGCCCTGCTGCCTGGTTCGCGTGGAGCTGAAATCGATACACTTTGGGAGCCTATGCAGCGAATAGCAATACGACTAGCTGAGAGATTTGCCGAAATAGAGTTCACTGTAGCAGCGGTCGATGATGAGAAATTGAAGGCACTAAAGGCCGCCCGCGTTGACGGATTTGACTGTGAGTATGTTGTTGATGATGTGCCGGGGTTGGTAAGGCGGAGCGATCTTGCGGTTGTTGCCAGCGGAAGCGCGACGCTACAGGTCGCAGCGGCTGGGTGTCCGATGGCGGTGATGTATCAGTCAAATAAGATTATGTGGCATTTGCTGGGCAGGTGGCTGATCAACATCAAGCATCTGTCGCTGCCGAATATCCTGGCTGGTAAGGAACTGGTGCCGGAGTTTATGCCGTATTTCGATTCGGTCGAACCGATCGTCGAAAGCTGTGCGGGACTGCTAAGTGATAAGAATAAGCTGGCCGCAACAAGCGGCGAACTGGTAAAGCTGGTTAAACCCATGGCAGAACACCGCGCATCAGCAGAAGTCGCGGAACTGGTTATTGAGATGATCAGGTAAGCCAGAACGTGTTACGGCGTTTTAAGCACACATTATTGGAAAGATAATATGATAACAAAAAAAACAGTTCTTGTTCTTGGTGCGGGGGCGAGTATGCCATATGGTTTTCCCTCCGGATGGGGATTGGTTAAAGAAATATGTTCTCGATTTGACCATGTCAATAGAGCAGATACAGTCACTCTTGCTAAAGCTGGTTATTTGTCTAGTGACATGGTTGAATTTGCGAAATCTTTAAGTGTGTCTGGACAGAGCTCGGTTGATGCTTTTCTGGAACACAGGCCTGAGTACATTGATGTTGGAAAGGCTGCGATTGCGTATGTCTTAAAGTATTACGAAAGTCATGTAAATCTATTTGATTTAGGAACTGAAAAAAACTGGTATAAATTATTTTGGAGTCGGTTATCAACATCAATAAATAGCTTTCAATATAACAAGCTTTCAATAATTACATTTAACTATGATCGATCACTGGAGCAATATCTGTTTACAGCGATGTCAAATAGTTACGGTTTGAATGAAGACCAATGTGCTTATAAACTTAAATCAATCCCAATTATTCATGTTCATGGTAAACTTGGAAGACTTAATTGGGAAGATAGTACTCTGGAATCCGTTGACTTTGGAGTTTCAGAAACCAATCCAAATGTTATCCGAAAAGCGAGTAGTGGAATAAAAATAATACATGAAAATATTGAAGATGATCAAGAATTCGAAGCAGCAGAAAGGTTATTGAGGAAAGCAGATAGAATATATTTTTTAGGATTTGGATATCACCCTACAAATTGGGAACGGCTTGGCCTGGATTACTATTGCAAAGAAGTTGCTAAACCAACAGGACCAAGGCCAGAGATTGCTGGAACAGGATATGGTTTATCAAGGCAGGTAAAAGAAGAAATTGAAAGAGTTAGGCAGAGACCAGATACGCCACCTGTTGTCAGTTTATATGATTCAAAAGTATACGATTTTTTATATAATGATATTGTTTTGGATTAGCGTTTGATAAATGGATAAGTACAGCACAGGCAATTTGTTCGGTGATGAGGCGGCAACTCCTGACGGCGGCGTTGTGGTTAGCGTTGCGTTTGAGGCTGGGGTGGATTGTGTGTTCAGCTATGTTGTCCCTGACGGGGTTGGCAGTGTTGCGGTTGGCCAGCGTGTTGAGGTACCTTTCGGGCGTGGGAACAAGCCGCAGGTTGGTTTTGTTGTTGGGGTGGAAGATGAGGCAGCAGAGGAAGAATCAAAGACCGCCGCTAAAGAAAAGCGGAAGTTTAAGCTTAAGGCGGTTCGTAAGATCGTTGATATTGTCCCCTTGCTGAATGATGAGCTTATGAGTCTTGCGCGGTGGATCAGCAGTTATTATGTTTGTCCGCTGGGTCAGGTATTGGCTGCTGTTATTCCAGGTGCGGTTAAGAAGGGGATCGGGGTTAAGAAGAAAACTTTCGTTTATCTGGCTGATAAGATTGAGGGCGAGATTAAGCTGACAAGCGCCAAGCAAAAGGCGATAGTAGAATCTTTAAAAACTTATGATGCATGTGATGTTGATACAGGCATGGACAAGGCCGATCTGCTTGAGATGGCTGATTGTCGGGCCGGTGTGCTAAAGCATCTGGTGAGCAAGGGAATCGTTAGAATAACCAGCCGGGAGATGATACCATCGCTGCCTGTGGTGCCCGATCAGTTTATCGAAGGCGGCGGCAATGAGATCGTGCTTAACGATGAGCAGAGCCTTGCTCTCGATGAGATATCGACGGCGGTGAGCAGCGGTGAGTTTGGGGTGACACTGTTATACGGCGTAACCGACAGCGGTAAGACTGAGGTTTATATTCGTGCGATACAGAAGTGCATCGAGCAGGACAAAAACGCGATAGTGCTGCTGCCGGAGATCGCGCTTACAACGCAGACGGTTAACCGATTCAAGAAGCGGTTCGAGCGGGTGGCTGTCATGCATTCGGGACTAAGCGCCACACAGCGAAATGCTCAGTGGCAGGCGATCCGCAGCGGGCAAGCCGACGTTGTTATCGGGGCGCGGTCGGCGGTGTTTGCGCCGCTGTCTAACCTTGGGCTGGTGGTAGTAGATGAGGAGCATGAGCCAAGTTACAAGCAGGATACGGCACCGAGGTACAACGGGCGCGATGTCGCGGTGGTGCGTGCAAGACTTGCCAAGGCTCACTGCTTACTCGGTACCGCGACGCCGTCGCTTGAGACACTGTACAACTGCAGGACGAAAGAACATTACAAGGTTATCGAGTTGACCAGGCGGGTCAAGGATCTGCCGATGCCGGCGATGAAACTTGTGGATATGTCGAGGGTGCATGTGCATGAGGACAAAGGTGTGACGCTGCTTAGCCCGGAGCTTGAGGCCAGGCTTAAGGAGGTTGCCAGTCGCGGTGAGCAGGCCATACTGCTGCTAAATCGGCGTGGGTACAGCAACTTTGTGTATTGCCCCAGCTGCCATCATACTCTGCACTGCAAGAACTGCGATGTTACTTTGACGTTCCATAAACGAAAGGGCGATCGAAGCAGGCCGACTATTCTGGGCAAGCACATGGGGTATGGTTTTGCGGTGTGCCATTACTGCGCGAGTAAGACGCTGGTTCCGGAGAAATGCCCGCTGTGCAGTAAGCGGATGACGATGATCGGGCTTGGATCGCAGAGGCTCGAAGAGGAGCTTTCGCACAAATTACCCGATCTGCGGGTAAAGCGGGTTGACAGTGACGCGATGGCAGGTGCGAGCGCCAAGGAGTATTACCATGTGCTGAAGGATTTTGCCGAAGGCCGGATCGATGTTCTGGCTGGGACACAGATACTTGCAAAAGGTCTGCATTTTCCAAATGTTACGCTGGTTGGTGTTATCAGTGCCGATACGTCGCTGTGTCTGCCTGATTTTCGGGCTAATGAGCGGACGTTCCAGCTTCTGTCGCAGGTGGCAGGTCGTGCTGGGCGATCGGAAAAGAAGGGCACGGTTATCGTTCAGACGTTTTTGCCGGACAGTCAGGCGAT
>DAOWHR010000264.1 GCA_030641315.1 Anaerohalosphaeraceae bacterium
GCTGATCAATCTTGGACTGGGGATAGAAGCGATCCAGCTTTCAATCTTTATCGCCTTGACAGTCGGGATTGTCATGCTGTCCTTCCCGTTGGCGGGATTGATGTGCCGTAAAAAGTTTGGTCCCGTACGTTTTTCGATCTGGACAGCATTTTGGCTGGTAATTGCAACGATCGTCTCTTTTATCGTTATCGCAATTATTCAATCGGTTTCTTATGAAATCCCGATTTCAGAAATGCTGTCCGAACTTCTGATCGCTGGATTCATCTTTGCAGGTGTACTGATTGCCGGTTTACTGCCGTTTGAGATTATACTGTTTGCCAATAGCTTCTGGCGAAAACGGTTCGAGGCGGTTTTTGGATTGAAAACTGATCCTGTTCCAATTGAACGAGTTCAGATGGATGACCAACCAGAGACTTATGCTGAATAAAAGAATTGCTCCTTACTTTACAAAAAGCCCGCGGGTTACTCCTTCGGGCTTTTTTCTTTAGTGGGTTCTTCCGTTTCTGCCTCGAAGATGGTCGAAGTTTGGAGCACGCCTGGGCCGCATTTTGTGCATTCAAGGCATCGCAGGCAATTGTCAGTGTTTGCAGCTTTGTCCGGTGTGCCTCCGTATTGGCACAATGTTCGGCACTTGCCGCACTGGGTACATGAATGGTCCTCTAATTTCATCGAAAAGAACGAAAAACGATTGAAAAATCCAAAAATGGCTCCCAGCGGACAGAGTATGCGGCACCATGGGCGGATCGTAACGAATATTGCTGCCAGAAAGACAACGATGATTGTAATTTTAATCGCATTTGGCCATGGGATAGGGTTTCCCTTGACCGCGGCGGTTGCCATGTCAGGCACTGCCTTTTCGAGAAAGCCCGCAGGGCAGATGCGGCATATAAACAAGGCGCTCTCTTCGCCGAAGAAATAAGGAACTAATATCACGGCTCCAAACAGCATGACGTAGCGAAAATAGCCCATCCAACGCGGGATTTTAAATCGCTTTATCGGGACTTTTGCCGCAAGGTCCTGGAGCAGACCAAACGGACATACCCAGCCGCAGATAATCGAGCCAAGTGTGCCGGCCACGATGAGCAGCAAACCAATCGCAATAAATGGAAACATGTGCAGAGCACTGAATTGAGCAATCACACCGATGGGGCAGGCAAACGTGGCTAACGGACAAGCGTAACAATGAAAAACAGGACTGCACATGGTATGCATCCGCATTGCCAGAGGATCAAGCCAGACGAGTAGAAATCCTACCTGGACCCACAGCCGATGAGGCAGGAGTTTAAGGATAAATTGCTGGAGTTTACTTTTATTGACCATGGACGCCACAGCCTTCCATTAACTGCCTCATGTAGGGCAGGCTTTGGGAGGCGCACCCGTATAGGTCTTTAGAAGTTTTCCGTCAGTATCTCGTTTCAATCCGCCAATGCTGACTTCTTTGACCAGAGCAGATTCAGATGTTGCAAATCCCTTGTCGTTGTTTTCACTGTAAACAGGCAGTACATGCATACTAAATCCGTACAGGAACATCGAAAGCCCCAGGCCCAAAAGAAAAATAGTGATCGTTTGTTTTTTGCTCATTAGCAGTAATATACCCGTTATTGAACGATTTTGCAAATAAAAATGGCGGAGGCGAATGGGAATCGAACCCACCCAGGACGCTCTTCACGCCCAACACTGGTTTTGAAGACCAGGAGCAACACCAGTTACCTGTCACCTCCGCATGATATTTTATAGAGCCTTAAATTTCTTATAGAACTTTTCAATTGATGGGTCGCCTATGTCGATTGCAATTTGTGCCGCCTCATCAATTTCGACCTGATTATACCCCATTGTGCGAGCCATTTCAATGTGCGTTTTCAAATTTGATTGAGATTGGCTCGAAACCGACAGAGCAATATGGATGGCTCGTTTCGTATAGGCGTCCAGTCCTTCCGAAAGATCGGGATCTGTTGAATTTGATGAGTCTTCAGTTTCGGTCGATACATCCTCTATTGATTCTATATGGGGTATCTGCTGGGTATTATCCGTTTCGACGAAAATTTTGCCGGAACCTTTTGATTTAACATGCCCGATGAAGGCTGCATGGACAAGACCTGATTCATGCAGACGAACAAGTAGTGCCTTCGCCTTAGCCGACTCGATCGCGATCAACAGCCCTCCGGAAGTCTGCGGATCAAAGCATATATCAACCATCATTTCGGAAACGCCATTGCCAGCAACGACCGCGTGACCGCAGGATTCCTTGTTGCGTTCGATGGCTCCAGGCATGATAGACTGTGCTGCGTAATCCAGTACCCCATCAAGCCAGGGTAGCGAATCCCAAAGAATTTCCACGTCCACCAGGCTTCGAAGTACCATCTCCGACAGGTGTCCTATCAGGCTAAATCCCGTCACATCGGTTGCTGCGTGCGCGCCGAATTCGACCATTAATTCGGCAGCAGCCTTATTCAGTGTCGTCATGGATGCCGCTGACGCTTCCATGGAGGCTTTTGAGGCCCTTCCAATCTGAGAGGCGAACGAAATTATCCCGGTTCCCAATGGTTTGGTAAGGATCAATACATCGCCAACCTGTGCCGCGTCATTTGTTTTTACTTTGCTCTTGTCGATGGTGCCTGTGACAGCGAATCCGGCCTTGATTTCGGCATCGTTAATGCTGTGGCCTCCGATGATGGAAACGCCAGCTTCTTCCATTTTGTCGATGCCGCCGCGAAGAATCTCTGAGAGCGCACTGTCCGGTATCTTTCGCACTGGAAAACCGATGACCGAAAGAGCGGTCATGGGTTTCCCACCCATCGCATAGACATCGCTGACGGAATTTGCAGCTGCGATCTGGCCAAAGGTATACGGATCATCTACTGTCGGCGTAAACACATCAACAGTCTGCACCAGGCATGTGCCGTTACCTATATCGTAAATTCCTGCATCGTCCCCTGCCGGAACACCTACGATCACATTCGCATCAACGGGCATTGGGAGGTCACCCAGAACCTCTTTCAAAAAAGCCTGATCGATCTTTGAGGCACATCCTGCCTTTTCGATCAGCTTGGTAAGTTTGACCTCGCCAGTAGGTGATGGAAGCCTTTCGCCTGCGCATAAGCAGATATTTTTTTCTCTAAAAAGGTCACAAGGACATGGTTTTTTGGGATCACAGACACAATGCCCCAGCTTGATAGATCGCTTCATCACACGTTTTCGCCGTTCGGAATCAATCATTCTATTACCTCCTTAGTGGTTATCATATTTCGGATTTTTAAGTAAATATCTGTAAACTGCCGACTGGTCCGATTTCTGGGACGCGGCAAATCAATTGTTATGTCTTGCTGGATGACAGCTGGCCTTTGTGCCAGTACGACGATGCGGTCAGCAAGAATAATGGCTTCGTCGATGTTGTGCGTAACAAAGATTGTTGTCGTTTGAGTTTGGCGATGGAGGTCAATGAGCATCCTCTGCAACTCGGTCCGCGTGGTGTCATCCAGAGAGCCAAAAGGTTCATCCATAAGCAACAGTTTTGGTTTTATGGCAAGTGCCTGAGCAATCGCTGCACGTTGGCGCATTCCTCCTGACAGCTCATGCGGATATGCCTTCTCAAATCCAGCCAATCCAACTTTATCGATAAGTTTCATCGCATCATCATTTCGCTGCCGAATTGGAATTTTACGCAATTGTAGCCCAAAAGCCACATTCTTTAAAACATTTTGCCACGGCAGAAGTGTATAGTGCTGAAAGACATAAGCGATTTCATTGCAGATATTCAGCGTTTTGTTTAAAGTAATTCTGCCTTGGTCAGCTTTGCAAATAGAGGCGATGAGATTGAGCAATGTAGTCTTGCCTGTACCAGTAGCGCCAACGACAGTGACTAACTGACCGGTTTTTATGTCCAGATTGATATCGTCAAGTACCGCAATGCGTTTTCCAGACTCGGTGGTGAAGTCTTTACCAACATGTTCAAGCCTGATAATGCTTGGGTGGATATTGGGCTTTGATGTGTGTGTTCCTGTGTTCACGGCTAGAATTCTTTTCCTTTCCATGAGACATACCGGTGCATACATCGGCGCATCAGGTGGTTCATGGCCGCTCCAACAGCACCAATTATAAGCATACAAACGATGACGACATCCATCGCGGAATTGTCTGCTGCATACATCAGCAGGTATCCGATCCCGCTGTCAGCACCCACCATCATTTCGGCTGCGATAATGACAAACCAGCACAGGCCTAATCCCTGACGCAACCCCGTCAATATCTGCGGCATTGCGGCAGGCAGATGAATGCGGACAAATATCTGCACCTTCGAAGCCCCAAGAGTTTTACCCAACAGGATCAGATTTTGCCGTACACCGGAAACACCGTCTACCGTGTTGATAAAAACGGGGAAGAAGCCACCTATGAAAATGACGAAGATCATCCCCAGTTGAACCTGATCAAAAATGGTACGGCTGTACTCAATGCCCAAAAGATTAGGCAGTGTTTTAAGTTTAAATACAGCGATGGCAAACGGCAGCCATGCGATAGGACAGAGTGGTCGAAGGATTTCCAGGATCGGCTCAAACAGGTTACGGACTGGTTTGATCGAACCGGCAAACAGGCCAAAACAAACGCCGACCACGGCAGCCAATGTAAAGCCGATGGAAACCCGCAGGAGGCTGATAATCGTGTTGGACGCTAATGAACCGGATGAAAAATGACTGCGCAAAGGATGGCAGAACTGTTCTAAAATTCTCGATGGCAGAGGCAGCAGCCATGGCGCATCAAGACGCATAGCTGCCAGCTGCCAGGCAATTAACAACACTAAGGGCACCACGATCCACCCGATAAGTTTGGACCGTTCGATCGAACTCAATATGTTTTTAAGGGGCTTCAAACAACTTCTTCGCTTTATTCAATAATGTCATATCGTAAACATGCCCGCAAGTCTCCTCACCAGACATATCTGTTAGCTTTCCAGTCAACGTACCCATGGCATTCATCGCTTCGATCCATTTGTTCATTGTTGCCTGCCAGTCCGCACTTTGCTCCATGCTGTAACCGCTAGTCGGAATACTCATGCTCTCAACCGCTTCGCTGGTCCCAATCCACCTCATCGCGGTAGTGATCGCCTTATCCGGATCTGTGTTTATTGTTGCCGTTGCCTGCAGAAACAATGTCAGCATCGACTGAACTGCAATTGCTTTTTCTTCAAGAGCAGAAGAATTAGCCGCGATACAGCAACATGGATGGTTTTTGAAATTGCCTGGCGGCAAATCTTCAAGATCACAGACTATTTTACCTATTTTTTGCTCAACCGCAATAGATGGGAATGGATTATTTCCAACATATCCGTCGATTAAGCCGCTGCCAAGTGAAATATTAAGCTTCCCCCCCCCCTTTGTGTTAATCATATGCACCTGCACATCGCTCTGCGACAAATCCTGGCTGAACATAATGCCCTCATGACGGAGCGCGTCTTCAAAAATCAACTTCGCAACAGCGACAGGATTTTTGTATCCGACCCGCATGGGTGTTGCCTTAAGCTTAACCAGTCTGACAAAATCCTGCCAAGTCTCCATCTCCCAGTCAGGCTTCACTACAAACATATCACCTTTGCTGTGCAGAGGGCTGATAAGCTTTACAGGCGCACCGCTGTCGGCCGAAGCAATAACCGCCGCAACACCACCAAAACCAATATCGATAATACCCTGAGCCAACGCCGCAGGCATCTTCGATCCACCTCCAACCTTGACTATCTCAATGTCAGCGATCTTTTGGCCGTGTTCGAACAATTCATACCTTTTCTGGTCCTGCACTTTCTTTAGAGTGATTCCCGCAGCAGTGAACTGATCGGCATAATCGCAGGCCACAAATAACGCCAGATGGTGGTCATGTCCAACGTGGCCGATTTTCAGCGTGACAGGCTCTGGACGATCCGATGGTGCAGCAACATCTTTGGGGTCAGGCGATTTTCTACAACCCGCAGTAACCCACAACAATAATAGAATCAATAATAATCGTTTCATTAGGTATCTCCTTGCGTTAGAAGTATTGGCTGATTTTCAGGACTAATCCAACCCTATCTCTAAAAGTATAGGTTGAATCAAGATTGATCCTGACGCCTGCTTTGATCGAGCCGCCCTTGCGGTATTTCCAGATAAGACCCGGGACAATATCATGCGCATGGCCCTTGCCCTGGGTGTAGTAATAATTGTATTCTATAGCAGGCCAGAGCTTTTTATCTGCCGTAAACAGTACAGCTGCGTTGACTTCGGAAATATTATTGTCGCCTTCTGCTTTGTTCCATGTATAACCGGGATTGAAATGCAGTGAGAAATCCTTCCACGCCTTTGAGACCGAAGTTGTGATCTTATACGCATCGTCATCGGTGCCGAGCATCCGGCCGGGATCACCGGTAGGCAGGAAGTACCAGAAATCTACAGATACAGCAGGCAGGTCATTCGTCTCTTTAATGACTTTCCACTTCTCAAAAATAAAGATATTGCTGATGCCCTGACTTTTGTTGCGGGTGGTTCCAAAGTTGAAATTGTTGCCGACAAAAGGAATTCCGATCGCTATCTGATGGTTCTCTGTCCAGCCGTATTTAGCACAATAGACATGTTTTTGAATGTCTTTCCATTCCCCTCCGGGAACGCTGTGATGGCTGCCTTGAGTACTTTTGTTCCATTTCTCGTCAGCCTGAAAGTCATCATATTTCAGGCTCAGCAACCACTTCCCTTCCGGCACAACCTTGGCCGTTCGAGTTTTGGTAAAAATGCTGATACAGTACTTGCCAACACAGGGATCGAGTTCACTGGTTTTGTTGTCAGTTGAAACAGCCTTAGGTTCCTCTGCTGCCGCTACAACCGAAAATAACGCTAAAATACATACCAACGTGAGCATCTTGTTCATCTTGCCTTGTCCTTTCTTCATTCATAAATAATGATATTGCTGATGCCC
>DAOWHR010000421.1 GCA_030641315.1 Anaerohalosphaeraceae bacterium
GTTTGAAAGGTCATCTATGGCTTTGAGTTTTTTGCTGAATTTGTCCCACCTGTCCCGGTCTACAAGCCCTATGTCTTTTCCCAAAGGTGTCAGGCGTCTGTCGGCGTTGTCGCTTCGAAGCGTAAGGCGATATTCGGCACGCGAAGTGAACATTCGGTAAGGCTCGTTAATGTCCTTGGTGAGCAGGTCGTCGATGAGGACGCCGATGTAGGCCTGATCCCTGCCGAGTACTAAAGGCTCATCGCCGGTGAGCTTGCGTACAGCGTTGATGCCTGCGATGAGTCCCTGCCCCGCGGCTTCTTCATAACCGCTGGTTCCGTTGATCTGGCCGGCAAAAAACAGACCGCCGATCTTTCTTGTCTCGAGACTGCACCGAAGCTGGACGGCGGGACAATAATCATACTCGATCGCATAGGCGTAGTGAACGATGCGGGCGTTTTCGGTACCTGGCAGAAGGCGGATCATCCGGTCCTGCACATCTTTGGGAACAGAGGTGCTTATACCGTTGCAATATATAGTTGTGCCGGCAGTATCTTCCGGTTCAAGAAAAACCTGGTGCCTGGTTTTGTCGGCGAATCGAACTATCTTCGTCTCTATGCTGGGGCAATACCTGGGTCCTTCGGAATCTATCTGGCCTGTGTACATAGGTGCACGGTGAAAATTGTCGCGGAGCAGTTGGTGTATCGCTTCGTTGGTCCATGTTATCCAGCATGGAACCTGGACGATGTCGATAGAATCGTTCATAAACGAAAACGGCAGCGGAACGTCGTCTCCGGGCTGTCTTTCCAACTTATCATAATCGAGGGTTTTGCCGTCAAGCCTGGCCGGGGTTCCGGTTTTGAGCCTGCCCATATCAAAACCCAGGCTGCGCAGACTATCGCTGAGGTGATCGCTTGCAGGCTCATCAAGTCTGCCGCCGGGCCATTGTTTGTCGCCAAGATGCATTATGCCTCGCAGGAACGTGCCTGTTGTAACAATAACGGCGCGGGCGAGATACTCATTACCGCTTTTGCAGCGGACGCCGCGGACGTTTTGATCCACTGTGAGTATCTCAACAACCTCATCTTCAAATATGGTAAGGCCAGCGGTATCTTCAAGCCTTGCACGAACGTAATTTTTGTACCTGTCCTTGTCTGCCTGGGCCCGCGGACTTTGCACGGCAGGGCCCTTAGAGCGGTTCAGCAATCGAAACTGTATTCCGGACGCATCGATGGCACGAGCCATCAGACCACCCAGGGCGTCAATCTCACGAACGATCTGGCCTTTGGCGACTCCTCCGATGGCGGGGTTGCAACTCATCCTGGCGATGGCATCGCGGGACATTGTTATCATAAGTGTCTTTGCGCCGAGTTTAGCGGATGCGTGTGCGGCTTCGGCGCCTGCGTGTCCTGCGCCAACTACAATGCAATCGAAACAGTTAAGGCTCATCGAACATCCCGCAATGCGATGGCAGAGGCCATAGCGAAATTGGCCGTATGCGAAATGCTAAGTGTGATCTGCTCGATGCCTGCCTGGTCGGCGATACGCTTTACCTCGCCTGTGATATGGACGATTGGTTGGCCTAGTTCGTTATTAATTACCTCAATGTCGGTCCATGCTATTTTTCCCCGCCAGCCGGTACCTATTAGTTTTAGTACGGCTTCTTTGGCAGCGAATCGGCCTGCGAGTTTTTCAAAACGATTCTTGACCGCATCAGCGGCGGCCTGCTCACGTTTGGTGAACACCCTGTTGAGGAACCGGTCGCCGTGCCGGACGATCACTTCTTCGAGCCGGGGGAAATCAACCAGATCAATACCATGTGCCACGATCTTCATCTGTCTAGCCCTGTGTATATCTGACATAGGCCTGTTTGACGCATACATCAACGAAAGCCTCGATGCCGTCCATGTTGGCCTGAAGTATTATTTTGTCGACCAACTCGTTGAACTGGCCCCTGTAGCGTGTGAATTCGATCTCATTTTTGATCCGGCTGCGTACATCCTCAAACGGGATAAAGCCGGGGCGGGTGTACTCATGGAGCTTCATGATGAAAATGTGACCATCGGCTACAATTGGTCCGGTGATGTCACCAGCGTCCATTTTGGATGCCTCCTGTTCCAGCACATCGTAAGGTTCCGCAAGTGCGTCGGGCTTTAGCTTTTCCCAAAGGCCGCCGTTTTGGGCCTCGGGTTCACTGGAGTACTTTTTGGCGAGTTTGGCAAAATCCGCACCATCGCGGCACTGTTGAACAATGTCAACTGCTATACGAACGGCGGCGGCATCGGCATCTTCGCCGGTTTTTATGTCGGCGGCATTTATCTTTGCAGGAACGATATCGATAAGAGAAAACTGAAATCCGTCTTCGATCCTGAACTGAGTATCCTTGTTTGCCTGGTAGTATTCGTCCATGTCACGCATTGATACCAGGCTCAGGTCTTCCAATTCCTGCGAAAGATATATCTGTACGAGTATCTGTCTTTTTTTCTGGTCCCTGAACGACTGCCAGTCCATGCCCTGTTCCTCGATGTCCTTTTGGGCCTTGGCATAGTCACCTTCAAAGCCTGCGACAAAGCGGTTTACTTCTTTTTCGACTTCTTTTTTTAGCATCTCCTCAACTTCATAATCGCCGCGTTTTGCTGCCTCGTAGAGAAGTATGTCGCTGACCATGTATTTTACGCGGTTGAGCACAGTGGGTTTTACCTGTGTAACGAAGGCCTCATAGCTTGCACTTTGAGCGAACGGTCTTGCTCTGTCCTCCAAAGGAAACATGACCTCGGTATAGGTCAGAGGCTCGCCGCGAACCGAAAAGATAAATTCCCCGGACGGAACGGGCAGGTTATTGCGTTTGGCAGGACCGAACTCTTTGAGCTGTTCCTCGTTGTACTTGCCGTACTTCTCTTCGCCGCAGCCGCTGACGCCAAACAGAAGACACCCGGTTACGGTAAACAAAACAATACTTATTGATAGATTGTAAGACATTATAACTCCATTGAATTAGTTTTTCATTTAGCGGTTGATTATACGGAAAAACCGTCTCTAATGTGAAGTCTTTTTTATAGGAATTTGGTGTTTCTCTACTAAATGATCGGTCAGTGTGGTCAATTTTCCTTTGATTTCTTGTAAAAACAAGCTAAATTGTGTTTTTGACAATTAAATGCCAATTCGGAAATCAATAGTCAAGGAGAATAACGTGCGAACCAGCCAGCTTTTACAGGGATCATCGGCGAGACTACGCCATATCTGTTTGTTACTTTCAGTTCTGTGCTGCGGATGTCTTGCGTCGCAGCAGATCGTACAGCCTTTGCCATCGTCATCTTACCAGTCTATTGACGACAATCAGCCGAGAGCTTACATCTTTCCAGACGATGAATGGTTCAACTGGGGCGCCAGCATAATAAAGGACGAGGACGGCAAATATCACATGTTCTACTCAAGATGGCCGAGAAAATACAACTTCACTTCATGGCTGACCCATTCGGAAATTGCTCACGCCGTATCGGACAAACCCGAAGGACCTTACAAATACCTCGATACCGCAATAAGCTGCAAAGGTGACAGCGAGTGGGACAAGTTCACAGCGCACAACCCGAAGATCAAAAAGTTTGACGGCAAATACTACCTGTACTACATCGGCACATACGCCGATCTTACCGAAGAAGAACTGATCGAGACCGCTAAGACAGGCTACTCACACAAAAACTGGAAACCACTGAGAGAAAACCAGCGCACCGGCGTTGCTGTTGCCGACCGGCTGGCTGGCCCGTGGAAAAGGTCGAAGAAGCCCATCATAGAACCGGCAGGTCCTATCACAACGCTGACTGTAAATCCGGCGATAACACAGGGTCCGGACGGTACATATTTTATGATCATCAAAGGCGACAAGCCGGGCACAACAAAATTCGTCCGTAACCAGGCGCTGGCAACGTCGAAAAACCCGGACGGCCCATTTACGATACACCCGAAACCAGTCATCGATACTTTCGACACGGAAGACGCGTCGATGTGGTACGACAAAAACACCAAGAAGTTCTACGCCGTCTACCACGCGCATACGCACATCGGCCTGATCGAATCAGAGGATGGTTATAACTGGAAAAAAGCAACACCAAACATACTGGCAGACAAAACAATAATGTTCACAGACGGCAAAACCTTCAAACCACAAAGAATGGAACGGCCCTTCGTACTGCTCGACAAAGATGGAATACCCACGTTCCTGTTCGTATCAGTAAAGAAAGGCAACAACACAATGAACATACACCTGCCGCTAAAGTGGCCAAACCCTAAGCACTAAACCCGAAATCCTAAACAAACAACAAACCCAAAAAGCAAATGTTCAAAACGCTTCTGACTACGTCAGAATGAGGTTTTGTGATATGGTATTTGAGCAACACACACTTTGGTAATCTTTTACTTCATCCATTCAGGCCAATTTGTGATCTGTCTGGATTGCCAGTCTTTGTGCCATTTCAGTTCCCAGAGGTCTTTCAGTTCGACGTTCCTTACTGAAAAATCCATGAACATATAAATGACTTGCTGGTTGTTGTGTCTGTCCATGCAAGCGGCACTCATGCCATAGCCGCCCCAGACACCTTCTACTTGCGGCGGTGCATTTGCAGGGTCGGGCCACATCTCGCACCACATACTATCGCCAAAAACCGGTATTTCCGCTGGCCGGAAGGTGCCGCCGATGGTGGTTTTGCGCCAGTACTTACTGGCAGGATTATTGTTTGGAGGGCAATCATAGACCCAACTGTTGATCCCATAGCTGCCGTAGTCTTCGGCGCTGGAATCGTACTGGCTGTGCTGAGCGGCCACGATATGGCCCCATGGAGTTTTGGAAGAGAACTCACCCTGCTTGTTGCCTAGAATGTCATAGGGACATTTATCCTCGTTGGCGGCGAACGGACAGCACCATATCTTGTGATCCTTTTTGCCGGTGTAATCGGCTAGAGCGTACATCCATTGCCCGGTACGGTCGGAGGCATTACCATACCAGCCTCGCATGAAGACCCCCTGGCTGTCGGCGGTATAGACACCGAAAATCTTAGCCCATTGACTGACATTAGACATGCAGACGACTCTTTTGGCCTGCTGCTTTACTTTGCCGAGCGCAGGCATAAGTATCGCAAGAAGCAAAGCGATGATCGAGATGACAACGAGCAATTCAATGAGAGTAAACGCCGCGTTCTTCTGTTTTGGGAAGCCGTTATAGACTTTGCAATTCATAATTACGAATCAACTCCTTTCCTGCATGGAATGCTTTAAGAAGATATGCTCCACTAAAACATCTACCATTATCGCAGAAATCCAATAAAGGTAAACTGAACTTTGCGCAAAAATACCTTAATATTGCGCAAACAGCTTTAGCTAAGACAGTTGATTTGTTAATTACTGCCAAGGTATTTGCCCGCTTCGAAGGCTTTGTGGAGATATTTGTCGTTCAGGGTGGAATCCGGGTTCTTTGGGGTCATGCCGAAATACAGGCACTTTATCCGCTTTGCGCCGATGACCTTTGCGGTCGTTTTTAACTGTTTTACGACACCGGGCATTATGATCCTGCCCATCCAGCCGGGCGGTGTTGCGGAAGTGATTACGAGGGCCTTTTTGTTTTGTGCGGCGTTTCGCAGTTTTGGAACGGTAATCTTTCCCCACGGCCAATAGGCGTATACGACCAGCCGTTCCATGAATCGTTTGGTTATGGCGGTGACCGTTCCAAAATTGACCGGCGAGCCAAGCACATATCCATCGGCCTCATCGATCTGCCGCAAAATATCTTCCATGTCGTCATCGTAAACGCAGCTGCCCCTTTTGTCGCCTGGCTGCTGGGTACACGTTCGACAGTTATTACAGAACTCAATATTTTTTTCGGTCAGATAAATCTTAACGGTTTCGGCACCGTTGGCCCGGGCGCCTTCAAGGGCGTTGGTTACCGCCGAATCGATTATCCCATCCTTACGATAGCTGCCGACTATACCAACTATTTTTCTGCCCATAGTTTCAGTCTCCTTTAATGGTCAACCATGTAACAACAACTGCCTGCTGCCGATTCAAACCGACTTTATGAAAATGATATAGAAATGAAACAATTACGCAAATATTATTTTAAAACCTTTTATACTTGATTTTCAGTACATGTCTCGCCAAAATGGACTCTCAAGATAAAGATGTGCTTAAGTATTGACTTGATTAGGATGATATGTAATGCCCAATTTCGATTATTCGCCTGTTGAGCCTTTGCCAAGTTTAGCACTGAAGTATATCAAAGCCAGTTTGGCAAATGCTTTTGTTTCAAAAGAAATTGTTACTGCGATAGAAATCGATTGGCATGGCAGGAATGAAATTAAAAAACAAAGTTGGGATTCGTATTGGGATATTAAAGAGAGTTTGCCAGAGCAAGATTCTTTTCTGCATTTTGAAAAAACGCGGAATGTGTATTTTGATTCCGGTTTTCAATTGGATCATCTTAGCGCATATTGTTACCGATACTTTATCTTACTTTCCAAATGGCTAAATCATCGAAATGACCCCTGTGTGCTGGAATTACTGAGTAAATTATTATCCCTGGAGAATTTTGCGATACGCTGGCATGGCGACAAACGCGGAATAGCAGCTGGCACAACAAGCCACCGAAACCCTGGATATCTACTTGCTCGTCTCGGCAAAAAAACTTTTAATGATGACCCCAAATATCTACCTATAATCATGCTCAGGTCTTCTTCTGGTAATAAACTTTTTTACCACTATCGTCAGTACCGGATATCCAATGATCCTGATTTTTCAGTTTTCATGTATCCCGCTACGAGCCTTGATGATAGAGGGGAATCCTTTTCACTAATTGAATCTCTTGCAAGTGGGTTTTCACGCAAGCCTGATCCAAGAAGTAAGCCAAGGGCACAATTGTTGGCCGAATCTGCGATATATCCATTTCTCAAATCATTGTTGGGGAAAAACAGTGGTAAAAAATGCGACATCTGCATAGCTGACCTTGGTGGTGGCAGTGGAGTTATGCTTCGACATATCTGGGAACATATTCTCAACATGGATGGTTCTGCCAAAGAAAAATGGTATTTGAATGCCTCTATTATCGGCCTAAGAGTGCAAAATCCGGCCCGCCATTTCTCCAAGGGATCAATCAGGGCAAATATGTCATATTTGGATTATCAGCAAATGGACTATCTTGATTGGGTAAACAAACAGTCTGAAACGCTTCAATTGGATACAGTTTTAATGTGTCGTCTTCTTAACAATCTGAGCTTATTTAATATCGAAACTATAGATGATGAGGGAATGTTGTGGTATATCTCGGGGCAACAGAACTCCCCGGAAATTGTCATTGATCAAAAATATAATCCGATCTATTGCCTTAACCCGGAAAACTATTGCCCTGAAAACCTCATACATACAAACGGCAAGACCAGATTGTCAGCAGATCGCTCCGCATACAGAGTGACTTCTTTAACAGACTACTATAAAGCAATCGCGGCCTGTATTGGTATGGATGTAACTAACGAAGTATATTGTTATCCGGTAAGAATATTTAACAGATATTCCTTGTTGGATTCTGAAGGTAAAAGTATTATTGAGGAATTATCGAAAATTGCCAAACTGACAGTTATCGAAGATATTGATTTGACCGCAAATTATCTGGCTAAACACGTTCAAGACCACAACTTGAGTTGCGTAATATCTGCGATTAATACTGACTCACGCTATTCATCTCAAGTGCTTGCTGTTTGTGACAGAAAATATGAGGATATATTGCCAGGTATCAAAATATGCTGAAGATAACTACGAAACATCGTAAAACGAATTTTCTTACGCCATCCGGATTGAGATGCCTGGCAAATTTTCCTACTGTAAATGTTTCTGCAGGCTGTGCCCATAATTGTGTTTATTGCTATACCAAGGGATACTCTGTTTATCCCGGCGACGGTTCGATCGAAGTCTATGAAAATATGGCCATACGCATAGCTTCTGAGATCAAACAAAAACGCAAGAAACCGGCTGCTGTTTATTTTTGTCCATCATGTGACCCATTTCAGCCAATCCCGCAAATTCAGCAAATTACCTTTGATGTTATGAAAACCCTGCTGGAAAATGGTATTGGTGTTCAATTTGTCACTAAAGGAAAAATACCCGAGGAAATATTAGGATTGTTTGCCAGGTACAGCTCCCAAATAGCCGGCCAGATAGGTCTTATATCGGTAGATGATGAAATTCTAAGTGTAATTGAACCCGCTGCCGCCAAAGCCCGCCAGAGACTTAATCAGCTTGAAAGGCTCATTGAAATCGGAGTCAAGATGTCAGCCAGATGCGACCCGTTAATATACGGCATCACTGACGAAGATAAACAATTACATAGTTTATTTTCGGCAATTGCTAAAACCGGATGCGAAGAATCTGCCGTTAGCTTTCTTTTCTTAAGGCCAGCGATAACATCCAGTTTAAAAAAGAATCTCGGTCAAACTACTGCTCTAAATAAAATCCTGAGTCCTTTTTCCGAAGGAATTAGTTTGCCTATCGGTCTGAAAAATTCGACGGGGTTGGCATTGCCGTTGGATATCCGGAAATCGAGTTTCGAAAGAATCAAGAAAATAGCGAATGATTATGACATCAGGATACATATTTGCGGCTGTAAGAATCGTGATATTACAAATAAAAACTGCTATATCACCCGCGAACAAAAAATACAAGATAAATTGCTGCCTTACCCAAATTCCTACTAATCCTTCAATTCTCTTACCCAGATGTTTCTGAATCGTACCGGGTTTCCGTGGTCCTGCATTCTTAGGGGGAGTTTGTCAGCGTGTAGAGCATACTCTGAAATAGAATGCTTTCCGCGCCAGCCTGTTCCGCCTGACAGTTCGTAATGGTCCTGTATGAGTACGCCGTTGTGCAGCACCGTAAACGTGGCGCGTTTTACAACCTTGCCGTCCTTGTCAAATATCGGACGATGGAAGATGACATCATAGGACTGCCATTGGCCGGGTTTGCGGCATACATTCCAATCTGGCTTTCTGCGACCGTAGATTGCGCCAGCCTGCCCGTCCGGATATGTTTGATTCGCATCGTCATCATCCACCTTATATGAATCCAGGACCTGAATCTCATAAGTTCCCATAATGAAGACGCCGCTGTTGCCCCTGCTTTGATCTCTTCCCTTGACTTTTGCCGGGCTTGCCCATTCAATATGAAGTTGACATGATCCGAACTTTTGTATGGACTGGATCTGGCCTGCTTTTTCGACCGACTCAAGTGCGCCATCTATAAACTTCCACTTAGACTCGTTATCCTTCGTATCGGTCCAGTTTTTTTCAAATGATTCTTTCGTACCGTCAAACAGAACTATCGCGTCGCTCGGAGCGGGGGTTGGCTTGTCACAGCAAAGCTCGCCTGGCCTTACAACTTTCGGAAAAGGCTGTTTTTTCGGATCCCTTTCGTGAACCATAATTCCATCGATAGTCATAAATTCTACTTTTTTATCCTCAATTACCCTGGTCCATTTTTTTATGACCGGCTGGGTGTTATCGGTTAAGGCAGCACCAGCGATAAACGCAGCGGCAACAGCACAAGCAAGAGCCAACATCGATTTCGTTTTCATACTTTCATCTCCATTCGATAAAAATTCAAAACCCTGATAAATTACCATGCGAACGATCGGCACCTGATCGCTATACAATATTGCCGCAGATAAAAACGTTGACAGAATTATAACTAAAGCATATCAGACAATCAACAACAATGCCTCATGGCACAAAATAAAGAAAGCTTGAATCTCAGGTTTTCCCTTATATAATGACAGAGAGCCAGTAGATGATGTTTGTTTT
Source organism: Anaerohalosphaeraceae bacterium (assembly GCA_030641315.1). GTDB lineage: Bacteria > Planctomycetota > Phycisphaerae > Sedimentisphaerales > Anaerohalosphaeraceae > DAOWHR01. Next base: position 9,810 of record DAOWHR010000421.1, read on the forward strand.
CGTAAATCTATTAAAAGGGGACGGTTATGTTGTGTCACAGTGACCAGGTACTAAAGACAATTTGCCGGGCAAGGGTGGGGTTCATTATTTTTCTGTTAATAATTTTCGGCACTGCTGCCGCTAAGGATGCCAATATGGAACCGATAAAGGTATTGATCATCGATGGGTTCAGCAATCACGACTGGAAGCAGACCACCAAAGTTGTTAAACAGATATTGGAAGATGCTTCGATGTTTGAAGTTGAGGTATCAACGACGCCTGCGGTTGCTGATGCTCCTGAATGGAAGAAGTGGCGGCCTGATTTTTCACGTTATGACGTGGTGATACAGAACACCAACAACATTGGCAACAAGAAACTCCGCTGGCCGCGAGAGGTCGAAACCGCCCTGGAGAAATACCTCAAAAACGGAGGCGGTCTGTATATTCTACATTCGGCAAACAACGCGTTTGACCATTGGAAAGAGTATGACAAGATGATCGCACTGGGCTGGCGCGGCAAGAACAATGGAACGGCGATCGAGATCACCAAAGACGAAAAGATCGTGCGTATACCGGCTGGCCAGGGCAAGGGAACATCGCATGGGGCAAGGCTGGACACAGTGATAATCACCATGAATCAACATCCAATAAACGCCGGATTCCCCAAAAGCTGGAAAACGCCGTCACTTGAAGTATATACTCATCCACGAGGACCGGCTGAGAATCTTACAGTGCTTTCTTATGCTTATGACAAGCCGACTGAAAAGTACTGGCCCATCGACTGGGTAATACAATATGGCAAAGGAAGGGTATATAATTCCACTTTGGGCCATCTCTGGCAGGGTGAAACGGAGCCAGCCAGTATGCGTTGCGCGGGATTCCAGACGACACTTGTGCGGGCGACAGAGTGGCTGGCACGAGAAAAAGTAACAACGAATATCCCTGCTGATTTTCCAACTTCAGGCAGGACAAGCGTCCGTGATAAAAGAAAGGTTAGTAAATTTCACTCGTTTACAATGAACGATATCGACGGCAAAGCTGTATCGCTTTCTGATTATCAAGGCAAGGTTATTCTCGTTGTAAACGTCGCCAGCAAGTGCGGATTTACCAAACAGTACGCACCGCTTCAGCGGCTCTACGAAAAGTATAAGGACCGCGGGTTTGTGATCCTTGGCTTCCCGGCCAATAATTTTCTGTGGCAGGAACCGGGGACAGATACCGAGATAAAAAACTTCTGCACAACAAAGTACAATGTGACTTTCCCAATGTTCTCAAAAATATCGGTCAAGGGCAAGAAAATTGATCCACTGTATCAATACCTGACCAGCCCGGAGGAGAACGGCGAGTGTGGAGGAGCGATAAAATGGAACTTCAATA
>DAOWHR010000125.1 GCA_030641315.1 Anaerohalosphaeraceae bacterium
AAAACTCAGAAGCATCTGCTCAACATCCTTACTCACACTGCCAGCCTTAACACCGCCCGCAAGCCTGATCGAATTGATCATGGCAGCATCGTCACCGTCCAAAAACTCGTCTACAGTATATGAGTACGATGACGAGGACTTAACTGCCTGAACCATGAAGTACCCGATCCCGCCGCCAATAACAACTATCCCGATCAAAGCCTTTGCAATTGCTTTCGATTTCATTTATCAACTCCGCTAAACATTACCTACTGATACCGCAAAATAATTATAAAGCTCCTAATATACAAAAAAACCGCCCCAAATGCGAGAGAATATAGCTGATAATTCGTTTCTCAATAATAAAAAAATGCCACCAAATCCTCAAATAAAGAGCAAGTCTCATTTTCCCAATAATAAGAATGCCCCCAAATGCCCCGTTTTGCCACATAAAACAACTTTTCACGTCAAAATACTTAATTGGACCGCATCAGCATCAATAGTGCCCGCTTGTAAACCGTCATAGCCATTTCAGTACGCCCGGTTGCCTGATAAAGTTCCCCTAATTCCAGCAAAATAATAGCCGACCTGGGATTTAGCATCGATGCTTCAAGCAAATGAGGTTCTGCTCCTGCCATATCACCATCTAATCGCTTCGCCCAGCCAAGAACCAATTCAAGCATGGCCCTGTCCGGTTCATTTCTATCAACCTCAAGATCACCAACAACCCCAATCGCTTTATTAGGGTCTTCTACCAGACAATACAACCGCCCAAGACCGACCGCTACCTCGACACAATTCGGATCCGCGTCAAAAACAGGACGCAATTGCATTATCGCCGAAGATATCCTGCCCTTTCCCTCAAGCACCTTCGCCATTGCAAGGTGGCGTTTCGCACGGGCGTTTTCAGTATTATTTGATAAGGTTTTGACTTTGGCAACATCTTCAATACTGCCCTTTTGAGCAACCCCGAGCGATTCATTAAGATTGAAACGCAAAACAGGTATGAAATCATATACATAACCTGCCATTACCGCCTTGACCTTGCCCTGCCCGTCAGCGATGATAACAGTCGGAGAAACTATCACCCCAAACGCACCCCACATGCCCCTCTCCAGATCATGAACCTGATGGATCGCATCATTAGGATCGCTCACACTGTCCGTAAAAAGCTCGCTGACCTTCGGATCGTCCATCACAAGCACTATCCCAAGCTCTTTTCTGTGATCTTTGAACGAGTCTATAACAAGCTGAATATCATTGGCCGCCTTGATCGATTGCTTCTGATCGGCTGACAAAAATGCGATAAGCCTTACCCTGCCGCTGCTGCCGTCACAGACATAATCTCTGCCCGAAAGCTCTGTAACAGTAAATACCGGCATATCCGCTCCGACAGCGATGCGCCTGTCAGCAATCGCACAGTCGCACAAAACAAAAAACTGCACAACACAAAATAAAGCTGCCGCCGGAATAAATCTTTGCCCTATCATCAGTATTTGATGCAGGCCTGTCATATATTTTGCCTCATTTAAGACCTGGCTTATTTTGCCTTATTCTCTTTCGCCAGCTCTGGCTCGGGAACGAAATAGTTCGCTGGACTTACCCTGTCATAGTCCGTTGCCTTGTGACAGCCTGGTGTGCATGTACCGCCTGTCTCGGTCTTTTCAAAGTTGATCGGAAGTTCCCATCGGCCATAAGGAACCGTTGCGCGGATATGCTTGGGCAAATTGCTTGCGTGCGTCTCATGGCAGGCACGGCATGTACGACCGCGTCTGGACTTGTTGACATGCAGAAAATGAAGATTCTGGCTGCCGTTTCTGAAATCGGTCAGCTTAGCGGTCTTCTCTGTCAAAGCAATATCTTTGGAGTGACAACTGAAACACAACTCATAATTCTCTTCGGCATAAGGTGCGTAGAACAATGGAGGATATTCTTTGTTAAGCAGCCGGAAATGTTCGCTGCCGTGCGCGGTATGACAGCCGTTACAGTTTTTGTCTTTTACAGGCCCGTGCAGGAACTTCTTGTCTTTGATCTCGGCTGTAAATGAAGGCAGGATATCGTCTCGGCTGACACCCATCGGCTTGTCATGGCAGGACTGGCAGATAGTGGAAGGATCGCTTTTCAGGATATATTTGATTGTCGAAGCGTGAGGAGAATGACATTCCAAACAGCCGCCCTTCTGACTCACAACGCTATGCTGGATTATCGAAGAGTCGACCTTATCCTTAATATCCTGATGGCACTCGTAACACAGTTCAGGAGCCTCAGCCTTGAGCATACTTGGATTGTCGGCACCATGCGGATTGTGACAACCAACGCAGTCACCCTTGGCCGGTTCATGGACAAACTCAAACTTATCAAGTTCGTCTTTCGTTACAACATGACACGAAACACACAACTCCTTAGGCTCTACCACAAGCAGTTTCGCATGATCACTGCTGTGCGTATCATGGCAGACGCTGCACTCACCGACTGCCACCGGTCCATGAAGATGAGATAAACCTTCGGTTATCTGATGGCAATTTTCGCAAAGCTTTGCGACCGTCTTTTCAGGAAGAAGAAACTTATTGCCCGAAGTATGCGGATCGTGACACTCAAGACACTCGCCATTCTCAACAGGAGCATGAACATACTTGCCCGACACATGACCGGAATGGCATTTTTCACAAAGTTCGCTGCCTTCACGGATCAGACCGAAGAAATGGTCCTCTTCGTTCACAACTTCATGACAAGCGGTACAATGCCCAAGCTCGACAGGCCCGTGAACATTACCTTTCTTTTTATAATCGCCATGACAGTCTCCCTCCAGACACGATTTCCCGAGTTTCTTGGGCATCTCGGCCGATGCTGCCGCCTGAACAAATATCACCGCAATTAAAGTTAAGAACGCTATGAATGCCTTTTTTTTCAACATTTTCTTTACCTGCCATTAAATAAATTATTAGTCAAAACTGCCTTCGATTAACTGTTTATATTTCCCGGTTACTTAGTCGCCTGAGCCGCCGCTGCCTCAGGCACTGCTGGCTTCTTAGTTTTATAAAGCAATACTACCGTGCCCGAATCGAACTTGACATGTTCGGGCTTACCAAGTGTAAGCACTAACTGACGCTGATCGTCATCAAGCCCGACCGACACGACCAATGCCGGATTAACAAGCTCGTCGCTGTTGTTCTTCCATCGCTGTTTCAGGGTCGTCCCGGCAAACAGCTCTTCGACCTCAAAGTGATAACCTTCCTTTGTCATCGGGTAAGGAGACTTGAACTTCAGTTCTTCCATTACCTTTTTA
>DAOWHR010000146.1 GCA_030641315.1 Anaerohalosphaeraceae bacterium
ATCCAACGGCTTGATCTTGGCAGACGCGGTATACGAACCCATCGCTATACTTTACGATTTGACGACATGGAAAACGGCACCGCTAAAGCAACTATTCTCCACGACAATTTAAATGATAAGTTTCAGATGCTCAATATTGCAAAAGACAAACCGGAGATAGTCAGGAACCTCGTTAAAACTGAATTAATACCATGGCTTAAACAAACCAACGACCCTGCATTGCAACACTATCGGGCTTACTCTTCGTGATATATGAGGCTGTGGCACAATTGTAGCTGAAGGATGATTTCATTTATATGCGGCTCTGTTGTCAAAATGTAATAATCCGCGATTATCGGTGACAACACGTTGTCTTATGGCGTAAGCCTCATCGGCTCAAGACGTCCTTTTACAATCACATGATGCATTGGTTCTATTTGCCCTTTGGCAGAGCCGGTGGATTAGAGAGAATTGACGTACTCGGCGAGGTCTTTGACTTCCTGCTTAGCGAGGTCTTTGGTGTTGCCGTGTGAGTTATTTTTATTATCAACAGTGATAACATCCCTGATCGACAATGCACGCCCGTCATACATATAGGGAGCTGTGCGCCAGCACTCAATCAGAATCGGGGTTGCAAATTCACGGTCTCGATCAATATCTGAGCCTAAACCCAAACTGTATTTTGTCCGATCCCCGTGGTAGGGAGGCATGTGACAGTTGACACAGTTCGCTTTGCCGTTAAATATCTTCTTACCACGTTTAGCAGACTCAGTTAAGCTACCGTCTTTTGCAAGGTAAGGACTCGGAGTCGGCTCCAGCGATTTCAAATACTCATTCACGGAGTCGTCACGCTCCTGCGTCACCTGATGAAACTGAATGTGTGAGAATCCCTTTGTGACCGCTATTTCAGCCGATCCTCTGATTCCGGTAATCATAACCGGCGAGGTTTTGTGGGTGTAGAGCAGACTTCGTGACTGTTTGGGATTGCCAATACCATCATTTAGAAGGTCCCAGTTTGTTCCGTCCGAGCGAACATCAGGATGACAACTGGAACAGCTTTGCCAATGCTGATAGCAGAATGTTGCATCATTAAAAGCCATCTCGCCAGCCCTGACCAAGTCAGGTTTTTGCGCCTCTTTAAGCGGCAACGGAATCGCAGCACCAGGACCGTCATCCCACATCTCGATGATATTAACACTGTCGGAAAAATACATCGGAACGTAAACGAAGTCACCTTTGGCCACAATGGCATGGGGGCCCTCACCGTCGAGTTTAACGCGGATCTTTGCTCCATAAAGAAAGGCCAGGTCATTGACAATCTCTTTAGGGGCATCTGCACTTTCAATCCGCTTGAACATCTCCTTGATATCGACAGCAATAACCTCATGGGTGCCGGAGGCATTGACGCAGAGCCATTTATCATCATCGGTGACCGTAATCCCCCAAGGGTTGGCAGCGCCCTGCATTGTGTCATCCAGAAGAACCGTGTTGATGTATTTCTGACCAATCGCATCGAAGATCGAGACGGCGCTGGTATTGATCCAGCCGCGATCAAGATGGGTAGTGGGAACTGTAAACCGCCCAATGGTATGTGTGACAAATAGATATCTTCCGTCGTTGCTCAATGCAGAGTCGCGAATTGCAAATGATCCTGGCGGCATATCCAGCCTGGCAACGCTTTTAAGATCCGCACTGCTGTAGATATTCAGCGAGGCAAAGACTTGTTCACGATTAGCTTCCATTAGAGGAAGGTGATTAAAAACCCAAAGAAACTTACCATCCTTTGAGAGCTTCATGGTTATTGGTTCACGAATTGCCTTGGCAGATGCTCTGATCTTTCCTGAGGCAATATCAAAGGCATGCACATCCTTCTGGTCAGCTCTGGAAAAGCGGTTGCAGAAGAAGATGGTTTTGCCATCTGCGCTTACTACCGGGGATATCGGTGTATGACCGGCAGAGAAACTGCGTATAATCTCGCCTTTTTTAGCATCTATCTCAAGCAGCCGACCTTTGAATTCCCCGCAAACGGCATAGAGTCGGCTCTCGTCAGGAGAGAGCACAAGCTCCCTAACACCGTCAACCTTAAAATGAGTAGAGACCTTTTCATTGTCAACATCAAAGAGCTGAATACGATCTCCAGTTGCGCAAGCACGATACAAAACAGAGCCGTCTTTTGAAACTTCAATATCAGAAGGGGAAAGATATATCTGCTCTGCCGATAGCGACAAAGTAAAGCAAAAAAGAAATATCAAATATCGCATTTTTAGTCCTCAACCACAACACGGAAGCCAACATTAAAGACTCCCTGCCAAGGCATATAGCCAAGACGGTAGCTGGAGGTTGCACGGTATGGACGGTCAAAGAAAGAACCACCTCGCACAACCTTTTCAGTGCTGGCATTCATGGAGTTGCTCTTGTCTGCCTGGTATGGATAGCTCACATAATCACTTCGGGTCCACTCGGCAACATTACCGTGCATATCATAAACACCCCATGCATTGGGCTGATACTGTTTGGTGCCTGAAATAAGGAACTGGTTGTCATTGAACTTAGCAGTTCTCGGAATGTAATCATAAACCGGATTGCCAACCAACCCCTTACTGAAGGTCGGATTCACTCCGCGAACCGCGAACTTCTCGATTGATTTATCCGCGAGATTTGCATACTTGCTGAAATCGGACTCTTTCGAACCAAATGCCATAGCCCTGTCGCTTCCGGTACGGCAGGCCCACTCCCACTGAGCCTCGGTCGGAAGCGCCGCTTTTTGTCCAGTCTTTTTGCTTAACCATGTACAGAAGTCATTGGCGTCCTTCCAGCTCATGCGTAACGCGGGCTGTTTCTCATAGGTAGCATAGTAACCGAGACGCACATGGTCCTTCCATTGCTGGTCAAATATACTGGCGTTGTGGTCAGGCTTAAAGGTAAAGAACAGTTTGTTATCAATTTCATTTTCTGATATCCAAAAAGCTTTATCGATCTTAACCCTGTGGCGGGGCTGTTCCTGGGGAGTATCTTCATCACTGCCCATTACAAACTCACCGGCTGGTATACGAACCATAGTAATCGTGATCCCGTCGCCAAGGTCAATGACCTTTTTCTGTTTCGGTCCGGCCTTTACCTGAAGTTGTTTGGCTTGTTCAGCAGTGAACGGCCAGTTCTTAGCGGATACGCTGACGGGATCGCTCATATCCAGCCCCTTCTTTTTGTTCACTCTTACAGGATAAGAAAACGCGGGGGTGTACTCCCAGTCGGAACTGACAAGCGCGTATTTTGCACGTAAACTCGCAGCTTTAGCAGAAATATCTTCGGTATATTTTTTTCGGCCTGCATTGCCTGCATAAGTGGTCGTCCAGCTACCATAGAATGGCACGTTCAGATCGATCCATGTGTACAGTCTACGCCAGGATTCATCGTCCAGGTTAACACCATGATGCCCCTTCGAGAGCAGTTGCACTCCCTCAGAGGTAGAAGCATGATACTCATAAGGTTTGCCCATAGTTCCATTACTCTCCGGTCCCGGGCGGCGGAAGTATTTATGGAAAGCATAGTACGAGTTGCTGAAGTTTGCACTGAAAGAACCCGGGTTGGCAATCTTAGTATCTTTGAAATTCGGTTTCCTTGGGTCGGTACCGTTATGGCAGCTTATGCAGTACGCATCAAGAACCGGCTGGATCTCAGCATTGAATGAAAAGCCCTCTATACGATCACGATACGGAGTGATGCGTTGAGGCGCATTGTTGGACGCTATTGTTTTGTTAGTGACAGGAGGCTCAGATGGAGACTCATGGCAACCGATGCAGGAAAGCTCTTCGCCGGGCATAGCCACTAACCAGCTGCGGAACAACTGCAAGGCACGCCCCTCTTTATCAAGAGGTTGAATGGATATTGTTGTGTTGGCTGGGATCCTGAACATTGCAGACCCGTCTTGCTCAACTTTCACAGTACCGAGCAGACGCTTGACATCCCAACCGCTCTCAACACCTAAATGATGGTGATTGCCGACTTTGTAATAACCGTAGGCGTATGTGAACATCCGAAGGCTGTCAACTGTCCCGGCAGGAACGTCCTTTAATCCGGGGCCTCGATATACATTCTGAATATAGCAGGTTGCCTCTTTGTCATGCAGATTGACTCGATCCGGGATGATCGGGGGACGTTCACGTTTTTTCAGGGGGTAAGGCTCAATCATATATCTGTAGTTCGAAGCACTGCCGGAAGGGATCGGAACAAAGTTGTCAAATATATCGACCAGATAAAGGCTCCAGTCGCTTTTTGGTGTTAGCTGAGCAACAGTCAAAAAATACTGGGCACTTACAGGGTAGGGCTGATAGAACTGAGGATAAACACCATCGGCCAAACGGTCAATATCCAACGCTATCTCTTGCGGGTAGTGATCACGCAGTTTGGGGTAGCACTTGTTGAAGAAGTCGTTATTCAGGTCGTGGTAATCTCTGCCGCTGTTGGAGGAGCCGGGCATATAATCATTGATCAGCTTTGTTACAACATCCTGCAGGTCAGGAAATGTTGTCAGCAATTCCTTCTTAACGGTTGGGTAGAGTTGGTCCACCGTGACATGAGTGACATTTTTGCCGTAACCTGGAATGTACTGGACCACACCATCGGCATGTGCGTATCCCTTGTTCGTATCGAAAATAGTTAATTTGCCGGTACCTGCAACACCGTGATGGCCTGAAACTACTGCCGAAAATTGGCCGGACTTATCAGGCAAAGGCCTTGCATAGAACATTGAGTTAGGCCACAAACTCTGCGAACCGTAGACTGAACGCTGGTTGGTACCGTCAGGGTTCATTGTCATCATGATCCGGGAGTAGTAATGCATAATGTCTGTATACTCCCAGCGAAGATACATGATCTTGCCGTCAGCGGTCACCGTAGGATACCAGTCGGCATCCTGCTCAAACGTAAGCTGTCGAGTGTTCTGGCCATCAGGGTCCATTAAATACAGGTTTGGAACCGTTTGTTTACCGCCTATACAGGGCCCACCAATCATGGGAGCGGTTGAACTGACAATGATCTTTTCG
>DAOWHR010000462.1 GCA_030641315.1 Anaerohalosphaeraceae bacterium
CAGGCAGTGTAACGCACCTTTGGGTTTCAATATCCTTGTCGACAACCGCAGCTAGCTCAAGCTCAAGCCCCGTCTTTGCCGTAATGACATCAGCGTTTTCCAAAAGAAGCTTAGCGACGCCGCTGCCTACGGTTCCAAAACCAATAATTCCAACTCTGATCTTTTTGCCTGACATATATAAAAACCTTAAAATAACTCGGACAACTATCTAAAACGTTAATACCGGCCTGAAAACAACACACACTACCCCTTGTTTCGGCAAAAGAGACTTCAATATTCAGCAAAAAAGCCACATCAAGGCCGATAAATCACCGATTTCTGTTCATTAAAACACAAAGCCAAGTCACACCCACCAGGCAAATATTAAGGTCAGTACCCCGAACGGTCAAGAGAAAAAGCCATCGCGGTTATTTCATTGGTTCAGGCTGTTTTCAATTATTCAGGGGAATTGGGTATTACGGTTTGGGTTTTCGTTGTCTGTTTGCGGAGAGCTTATATGCTCCGTTGCGGCGGAGCCTTTGATGATTTTTGTTGGGATGGTGTTGTTTGAATTTGTCCTGAAAAAGAGTGCCAATCAGGGCTTCTGGCATGTTTTTATTTTGCTGGTTTTCGGGGAAAAGGCTTAAAAAAAGAATGCTTTAATTATTATCCGGTGTATAATCCTTTCCGAAAATGACGGTTTTGTAATTGCAGCAATCGTGCCTGTCGTGTTTGAATTGCACAGTTTAATACCCTTAAGGGTAGTAAATGTTCGCGGTGAAAAATATAATTGTTTATTCAAGAGCAACTTGCCGCGAACAAAACGGGAATTTTCAATTGTGATCAGTATATTGTGAGATACATCAATAATAAAAAAAAGGGAACAAGTTAAGATGGCAAAATATAATATTATCTGGACCAAAATTGATGAAGCACCTGCGCTTGCGACTTATTCGTTGCTGCCAATTGTTAAAGCTTATGCGAAGGCTTGCGGGATCGAGGTTGAGACTAAAGATATCTCGCTTGTTGGGCGAATTATCGCGAACTTTCCGGATAATCTCAGGGAAGATCAGGAAATAGAAGACTGCCTTAGTCAGCTTGGTGAGTTGGCTAAGACGGAGTATGCTAATATAATTAAGCTGCCGAATATCAGTGCATCGATACCTCAGCTGCAGGCTGCTATTCGTGAACTGCAGGAGAAAGGGTATGATATTCCAGCGTATCCGGAAGAGGCTGCAAGCGAAGCTGATAAGCAGTTGCAGGGACGGTTTTCGAAGGTGCTTGGTTCGGCAGTGAACCCTGTTCTGCGTGAGGGCAACTCGGATCGCAGGGCGGCTGTGTCGGTTAAGAAGTTCGCGAAGAAACATCCGCATAAGATGATGAAGCCGTGGCCAAACGAGGGTTCTAATGCTCGTGTGGCGTACATGACGGAGAAGGATTTTTACGGGAGCGAGAAGTCAGTTACTACAGATAAGGCTTGTTGCGTGAGAATTGAGTTTGTCGATGTCGATGGGAAAACAACAATTCTTAAGGATGGTCTTTCGCTTCAGGCAGGCGAGGTTGCCGATACGGCAGTAATGAACGTTGCGGCATTGCGAAAGTTTTTCACAGAGCAGATCGAAGCGGCGAAAAAAGATTCTGTGCTGCTGTCGCTGCATCTGAAAGCTACGATGATGAAGATATCCGATCCGATCATGTTCGGCCATTGTGTTTCTGTGTTCTATGTGGACGCACTTGAGAAACATGCGGATGTGCTGAAGGAGATAGGGGCGAATGTCAACCATGGGCTTGCTGATGTTCTTAATAAGCTGAATAAACTTGATGCTGATACGAAGGCACAGATCGAAGCGGATATCGCGGCAGTCTATAAGGACCGGCCTGCGCTAGCAATGGTTGATTCACGGAAGGGGATCACAAATCTGCATGTGCCGAACAGTATTATCGTCGATGCGTCGATGCCCAATATTGTTCGTGACGGCGGTAAGATGTGGAACGCTAACGATAAGCTCCAGGATACTGTGGCGATGATACCTGACCGGAGCTATGCTACTATGTATCAGGAGATCATCGAGGATTGCCAGAAGCACGGTCAATTCGATCCGTCGACGATGGGGAGTGTATCGAACGTCGGGCTTATGGCACAAAAGGCCGAAGAGTATGGTTCGCATGATAAGACGTTCGAGTCGTCTGGCGAGGGTGAGATGCGTGTTGTCGATGGGGACGGGAACGTTATTATGGTTCAGCCGGTCGAATGCGGAGACATTTTCAGGATGTGCCAGGTGAAGGACGCTCCGATCCGTAACTGGGTTGAACTGGCGGTGGCGCGGGCGAAGGCGACTGGGGTGCCAGCGGTATTCTGGCTGGACGAGAAGAGGGCGCACGATGCGCAGATCATTGAGAAGGTTAGTGAGTATCTTAAACTGCACGATACTGCGGGGCTTGAGATACATGTTATGAAGCCGAGTGATGCGATGAAGTTCTCGCTTGAGCGGGTACGCAGGGGTGAAAATACGATCTCTGTGACGGGGAACGTATTGCGTGACTATCTTACGGATCTGTTTCCGATCCTTGAGCTTGGAACGAGTGCGAGGATGCTTTCGATCGTTCCGTTGATGAATGGGGGCGGGCTGTTTGAGACGGGTGCTGGGGGATCGGCTCCGAAGCATGTTCAGCAGTTCCTTAAGGAAGGGCATCTGCGGTGGGATTCGCTGGGTGAATACTGTGCGCTTGTTCCGTCTTTCGAGCTGATCGCGGAGAAAACGGGTAATGATAAGGCTGCTATACTTGCGGATGCTTTGAGTGCGGGCATCGGGAAATATCTTGAAAACGGCAGGTCGCCGGGGCGTAAGGTCAACGAGGTCGACAACCGGGCAAGTACTTTTTATCTTGCGATGTACTGGGCGCGTGCGTTGGCTGAGCAGGACAAAGACGAATCGCTTAAGGGTACTTTTGAAACGGTCGCACGGGCACTTGAAGAAAACGAGTCCGTTGTCTGTCAGGAAATGATGGCTGCACAGGACAGTCCTGTTGATATTGGTGGTTATTATCTGCCCGATCCGGTACTGGTGGAAAAACAAATGTGTCCGAGTAAGACTTTCAATGCTGTTATCGCTGGTATTTGACGCCGGGTGTGACCGGTATCTTTTTGGCAATGGCGGATATGGATACATAGCTGCATAGGGCATTGAGCTTTTGTGTGCGGGGTGGTTTGCGTGGTTTTTGTAGGCTGATGGGGGTTGTCGGTCAATTATTGTGTTGTTGACATCGGGGGTGTATGCGCTTAAAATTTACCTTTAGTGAGATTTTCCGTTTATTGGAGTTATTTATATGGTTACTAATGGTAAGAGTTGGGAGAAGCGGCTTGGTGGTGGTGTCGATAAGCTCGCGGTAGATTTTGTTGAGTCGCTTTCTTATGACGTTCGGCTTTATAAGTATGATATTATGGGTTCGGTGGCGCATTCGCGTATGCTGGCCGAGTGCGGGCTTATAACGGAAGACGAATCCGGGCAGATTGAAAAGGGTTTACGAGAAATCGAAGCAGAGATCGCGCGTGGTGAGTTTGAGTTTAATAAGCTGCATGAAGATATTCATATGGCTATCGAGGCGGCGCTTATCGAACGGATCGGCGAGGCTGGTAAGAAGCTGCATACGGGGCGGAGCAGGAACGATCAGGTGGCGACGGATATGCGGTTGTGGATGCGGGATGAGATCGATACTCTGCGGGGCAAGATAACCGACTTACAGAAGGCGTTTGTTACTTTGGCGCAGAAGTATACTGCGGATATGATGCCTGCGTATACGCATTTGCAGCGAGCACAGCCTATCGTTATCGGTGCGTATCTGCTTAGCTTTGTTGAGATGCTTGAGCGTGATTTTTGTCGGCTTGGCGATCTGCGGGCGCGGGTTAATGTTTCGCCGTTGGGTTGCGGGGCGGTTGCGGGTTCGACGCTTGGGCTGGACCGGGAGATGACCGCGAAAGAGCTTGGGTTTGATGGTGTGATGGCGAACAGTATGGACGGGATGAGCGACCGGGATTTTTGCGCGGAGTTTACGTTTGTGTGTTCGATGGTTTCGATACATCTGTCGCGGCTTGCGGAGGATATGATAATTTATTCGACGACTGAGTTTGATTTTGTGCATATCGACGACGCTTACTGCACTTCGAGCAGCATGATGCCTCAGAAGCGGAACCCGGATATGCTTGAGCTTATGCGGGGTAAGACTGGCAGCGTTGCCGGTTCGCTTATGGCGATGGTGGTGATGCTGAAGGGACAGCCATCGACGTATAACCGGGATATGCAGGAGGATAAGCTGCATATCTTTAACGCGGCGGATGTTGTGAGTGCTTGTGTTGATATGTCGCGGGCGATCGTTTCTAATATGGAGTTTAAGGTTAAGGGTATCGCAAAGCGGCTTGAGGGCGGATTTCTGGATGCAACTTGTTTGGCGGAGTACCTGGTTAAGAAGGGTGTGCCGTTTCGTGAGGCGCATGGCGTTGTCGGGGGGCTTGTCGCGGAGTGTGAGGAGAGCGGCAGGAGTCTTGGCGAGGTTACGCTTGAGGAGTTTACTATCGCGTGCGAGGCTATCGGTGCGGATGTTTATGAGAATCTCGGGGCGGGCAACGTTGTTCGGCAGTACGCTAGCGCCGGGGCAGGCGGGACGGAGCAGGTTGTCGAGCAGATCGGCGATTGGAAGGGACGGCTGAGCAAGAGATGAGCGGCGGTGAGGACAGGATAACGGGGTGGTTCGCGGCGCAGAGCAGGGCGAGTGCTGATAAGTTCCCTATTGGTATTGGGGACGATATGGCGCAGGTGCGTGCGGAGGCTGGTTCGGTGCTGGTGACGACTGATATGCTGCTGGACGGGGTGCATTTTGACTTGGCCAGTACCAGCATTGAGCAGGTTGGGTATAAGGCGATGGCGGCGAGCTTGAGCGATTGTGCGGCGATGGCGAGTGTGCCGGTGTGTGCGGTTGTGTCGGTGGCGCTGCCTGCGGGGTGGGGTCAGGCACAGCTTAAGGAACTGCCGGGGGGGATCGTGGGGGGGGGGGGGATGTTCGGGTGCGAATTGATAGGGGGGGATATTACGGCGTGGAAGGATTCTGCGGGGCGGTTTGCGGTTAGTGTTTCGATGTTGAGTCGGCCAGGTGATAATGCGCCGGTGCGGCGGGACGGGGCGAAGGTTGGGGACGCGATATGTGTTACGGGGAGGCTTGGCGGGTCGCTGGCGGGGAAGCATCTGGAATTTGTGCCGCGGGTGGATGAGGCTTTGGGCCTTACGGCGCTGGCGAAGATTCATGC
>DAOWHR010000014.1 GCA_030641315.1 Anaerohalosphaeraceae bacterium
GACGGCAAGATATTCGTTCTGGAACTTGCCGACTGCATCAGGATAAGAACAGGCGAACGAGGCAAAGACGCTGTTGGATAAGCCTCTTGAAGTGCAGGACGAAAATTACATAATACGCACTACTTTGGAATAAACTACAAAATCGTAGCAGCTTGAACTTAAAAATACATAATTGTATCGAAACCTGCCAAAGACGGTAAATGTCATTGGTGCGTAAACACTTTTGTATTATTGACTTAAGGCAATAATGAAATGAAAGAGCATTTGGCACGGAAATTGCGGTTCAAACATATATTAATCAACCAACTTGAATTATTTGGTTGCAAATACTGAAATAACCGACAGAATAATATCTCAAAAATTTATTCATGGAGAAAAAAAGAATGAGTCAGTCAACGATAGAAATTTTTGGTTCCAATGTTTTTAACGATGCAGCGATGCGTGAACGTTTACCCAAAAATGTTTACAAATCACTCAAGAAGACCATTGACGGCCTTGAACCTTTGAATCCCGCGATCGCTGACGTAGTCGCTAATGCGATGAAGGATTGGGCGGTCGAAAAGGGCGCCACGCATTATTGCCACTGGTTCCAGCCGATGACGGGACTTACCGCAGAGAAGCACGATGCGTTCATATCACCGACGCCTGACGGCAAGACCATTATGGAATTCAGCGGCAAGGAACTTAGCCAGGGCGAACCTGACGCATCATCTTTCCCGTCGGGCGGACTTCGAGCAACTTTTGAGGCGAGAGGCTACACCGCGTGGGACTGTACGTCACCTGTTTTCATCAAGGAAGACGGCAAGAATCTTACACTGTATATCCCGTCGGCATTTTGCTCATTTACGGGCCATGCACTTGACAAAAAGACCCCCCTGCTCCGATCAATGGACGCATTGAGTACGCAGGCGATGCGAGTACTGAAGTGTCTTGGTAACACCACATCCAAACGCGTGATCTCAACATGCGGACCGGAACAGGAATATTTCCTTGTCGACCGAAGTTTCTATGAAAAACGTATGGATCTGGTCTTAACAGGCAGAACTCTGTTTGGCGCCCCCTCACCGCGAGGACAGGAAATGGACGACCACTACTTCGGAACACTTCATGAAAGAGTGGCAACATTCATGCACGACCTTAATGTGGAACTCTGGAAGCTGGGCGTATCGGCAAAAACGCAGCACAATGAAGTATCACCGGGTCAGTATGAGCTGGCCCCTGTATTTTCCACCGCTAATGTAGCGACTGATCATAACCAGTTGACAATGGAGACCATGGAAAAGATCGCGATCAGGCACGACTTTGTTTGTCTGCTTCACGAAAAGCCGTTTGCTGGCGTCAACGGGTCCGGAAAACACAACAACTGGTCACTTTCGACAGATGACGGGATGAACCTGCTTGATCCAGGCAGCACTCCTCATGACAACATGATATTCCTTGTGATGCTCTGTGCCACGATCAAAGCTGTAGACAAATACGCCAGACTCCTCAGGGCAACAGTCGCGAACACAGGTAACGAACACAGACTCGGAGCCAACGAAGCACCGCCTGCGATCATTTCAATTTTCCTCGGCGACCAGCTCGGTGATATATTCGAGCAGCTCGCCGAAGGCGGAGCGATAAGCTCCAGAACCGGCGGCGAATTAAAGCTTGGCGTATCGTCACTGCCCGAACTGCCCAAGGATTGCTCAGACAGAAACAGAACATCTCCGTTCGCCTTCACTGGGAACAAGTTCGAGTTTAGAATGCCTGGTTCGACACAATCAACCTCAGGCCCAAACTTCGTCCTTAACACAATTGTGGCAGAAGTTCTTGAAGGCATTGCGGACGAACTGGAAAATTCAGAAGACAAAAAGAACACTTTACAGAAACTGCTGACCAAGATAGCTGTCGAACACGGCAAAGTCGTTTTCAACGGCGATAATTACACTGAAGAGTGGGTCAAAGAAGCCGAAAAGAGATCACTTCCTAATATCCGTTCGAGCGTTGAAGCCCTTAAGTGTATAACTGACGCGAAGCATGTTGAACTGTTTGAAAAGCACCATGTTCTTAGCGGGGCGGAACTGCACGCCAGGACCGAAATACTGCTTGAAGCATACAGCATGGCGATCAACATCGAAGCGAAGACTATGCTTGATATGGCCAAACGTCAGATACTGCCGGCTGTTAACGCATACGCTGGCGAACTGGCGACAAGCGCCAAGGCAATCGTCGATGCCGGTGCAATTAACAAGACGCAGACTGAAATGCTCAAGAAAGTATGTTCGCTTATCGATGCTCTTGCTTCAGGGGCGAGTATACTTGAGCAGGCTATCGATAACGCAATAGGAATTGCCGACTTTATCAAGCAGGCCGAGTCTTACAGAGACGATGTTATTCCGGCTATGAATCTTGTAAGGAATTCAGCCGACCAGCTTGAGTTGATCGTCGATGCCGAAATATGGCCCCTGCCGAGTTATGCCGAGATGCTTTTTTTGAAATAACTCGTGGAAATTTCAGGCTTGCCTGATACAAATAATTCTACAGTATTTACCCTGCCGAGCTGCTTATGGGGACCGGCAGGGTAGTTTTGTGAATGCCAAAACATTATTATATTTGTCAAAACAGATCACAGGCAGCGAAAAAGACAAACGCTGATCTCATTATAAGGAAAGAAAATGTTTCAACCAGGACAGGACCAGGGACTATATAAGTCGCGATATGAACACGACGCGTGCGGGATCGGCGCAGTGGTAAATATCAACGGCAACAAGGACCATGCGATCATCGAATACGGCAAAGAGATATTGCTGAATCTTAAGCACCGCGGTGCCGCAGGAGCCGATGAAGTTACCGGAGACGGTGCAGGCATACTGATACAAATTCCGCATGAGTTTTTCTCAGGCTGCTGCTCGGGCACCGGCGTTTCACTGCCTGATCCGGGGCAATACGGCGTTGGGATGGTCTTTTCTCCAAAAGATGACGCATTAAGGGCAAAGTGCGATGAGATATTTTATTCTGCTGTAAAGAAATACGGACTGCGAATACTCAACTGGCGTGATGTTCCAACTGATAACGACTGTCTTGGTCAACTTGCGATCACAGCGGAACCCAATATCCGGCAGGTCTTCATCGAGAGAACCGGGAAGCTGAACGGCGATTTTGAAAAGAATCTTTATCTTGCAAGAAAACGAACGCACAGGCTGATTACGGAGAAGTTCGGTGACGCAGGCGACGATTACTATATTGTTTCGATGTCATCGAAAACCATCTGCTACAAAGGGATGTTCATGGCGTGGCAACTGTTCGCATATTACCCGGACCTTGCCGATGAACGATTTAAGTCGGCGCTTGCGACGGTGCATCAGCGATACAGCACTAACACCCTTCCAAACTGGAGGCTTGCTCAGCCGTTCAGGTACATCGCGCACAATGGCGAGATCAACACGCTTAGCGGCAACAGGAATGCGGCCAGGGCACGAGAAAGCAGAATGGAATCCGATGTGTTCGGTAACGACCTGGCTGACATCGCACCGATACTGGCTCCAAAGGGTTCCGACTCGGCATGTTTTGACAATATGCTGGAACTTCTCTATCGAGCCGGGCGGACACTGCCCCACTCAATGATGATGATGATGCCGGAAGCGTTCGGCCAGCAGTATCATATCAGCAGGGACAAGCGTTCGTTCTACGAATATCACTCTTCTATCATGGAACCGTGGGACGGACCGGCGGCGATGGTGTTCACGGACGGCCGTTATCGTGGCGGAACTCTTGACCGTAACGGACTTAGGCCTTGCAGGTACCTGGTAACAACCGATGGGCTTGCGGTTCTTGCAAGCGAGACCGGTGTGATCAATTTCCCGACCCAAAAGATACGACGCAAAGGCCGTCTTCAGCCTGGCAAGATGTTCCTTGTCGATACCGAACAGGGCCGCATAATCACAGACAACGAGATCAAGAGCAATATCGCTCGGCAAAAGCCCTACCGCAGGTGGCTGCTTGAAAACCGCATCGAACTGCGTGGACTGTTCGACACTCCGACACTGCAAAGCTGCGACCATGACGAGATGATCCAAAGGATGAAAGTCTTTGGATATACTCGCGAAGAGCTTAAAACGATCATAACACCTATGGCTGCCAATGGACAGGAACCTGTCGGTTCGATGGGCAACGATGCTCCGCTGGCGGTACTGTCGGACAAACCTAAGCTGTTGTTCAACTATTTCAAACAGATGTTCGCACAAGTGACCAATCCGCCTATTGATCCGCTGCGTGAAGGTCTTGTTATGAGTCTTATGATGTTCACAGGCAAAAAACGAAATATTCTTTCGGAATCGCCGGAACACTGCAAACAGTTAAAGCTGCCGCACCCGATAATTACTAACGAAGATATTAACCGGCTAAGAAGCGTTCGCAGGGACGATTTCAAAATCGCCACAGTTCCGTCGCTTTTCGATGCTGACACTGATGATCCGGCTCAAAGCCTTCGTGACGGCCTTGACAAAATGATAGCCAGTGCCGCAAGTGAGATAGAAAGCGGCGCTTCGGTGGTGATCATAAGTGACCGTGGTGTTTCTCAAAACAAGGCTCCTATCCCGTCTCTGCTGGCAACATCGGCGCTTCACCATGCGCTTCTTGAGCGAGGGCTTAGAGCGGACGCGGGGATAATTGTCGAAAGCGGAGAGCCTCGCGAAGTGATGCATTTCTGTCTGTTGTGCGGATACGGCGCAAACGCTATAAATCCCTATCTGGCGTTTGAGTCCATAAACGATCTTTACGAGCAGAAGGAATTTGTTACCGATCTGGACCCCGAGAGCCTGGCAGGTAATTATATCAACGCGATCAAAAAAGGCATACTTAAAACAATGAGCAAGATGGGTATCTCGACGCTTCGCAGTTACCATTCGGCTCAGTTGTTCGAGGCTGTCGGGCTGGACCGCAATTTTATTGATATTTATTTTACGGGAACACCCTCACGGATCGGCGGTATTGGAATCGATGAATTCGCCGAAGAAACTGTCGATCGCTTAAAAGCAGCATACACCGAAGACAGGTCAGCTTTGCCGGAACTTGATTATGGCGGCGACTACAGCTACAGACATGACGGCGAAAAGCACCAATGGAACCCTGAAACGGTTACAAATCTTCAACATGCGGTGAGGCATAACGATGCGGAAGCTTACAAAAGATTTTCCGATGCGGCAAACGATCAATCTGAAAAACTGTCAACTCTTCGAGGGCTTTTTGAATTCAAAAATGCCGAGCCAATTCCACTGGATGAGGTCGAGCCTGCATCGGATATCGCAAAACGATTCTGTACAGGCGCGATGAGTCACGGCTCGATCAGCCAGGAAGCACATGAGTGCATGGCGATAGCGATGAACCGCATCGGAGGCATGAGCAATACCGGCGAAGGCGGCGAGGATGCTAAGCGATACATACCGCTGCCAAACGGCGACTCGAAGAATTGTGCCATAAAGCAGATCGCAAGCGGCAGATTCGGTGTCACGATAAACTATCTGGCCCACGCCAAAGAGTTGCAGATCAAAATGGCACAAGGCGCAAAGCCGGGCGAAGGCGGCCAGCTTCCCGGCCACAAGGTAACAGACGAAATCGCGAAACTTAGATATTCGACAGCGGGCGTAACTCTAATTTCACCGCCGCCCCACCATGACATATACTCGATCGAAGACCTTGCTCAGTTGATCTATGACCTGAAATGCAGCAATCCGGGCGTCAAGGTATCGGTAAAGCTGGTATCGGAAGTAGGCGTAGGGACCATAGCTGCAGGCGTAGCAAAAGGTAACGCTGACGAGGTATTGATAAGCGGCCATGACGGCGGAACAGGAGCAAGTCCTTGGTCGTCGATAAAACATTGCGGATGTCCATGGGAGATCGGGCTTGCTGAAACGCAGCAGACGCTGATAATGAACGGCCTTCGAGACAGGATACGCGTGCAGACCGATGGACAGATCAAGACAGGGCGGGATATTGTTATCGCCGCCCTTCTGGGAGCCGAACAGTTCGGGTTTGGAACGGCGGTGCTGGTAACAATGGGTTGTACGTTGCTCAAGAAGTGCCATGAAGGAACATGCACTTTCGGAATAGCGACCCAGATACCGGAGCTTCGGAAAAGATTCGCGGGCAAGCCGCGGTATATAGTTCGGTATATGACATTCGTCGCCGAAGAGGTCAGACATATAATGGCTAAGTTGGGATTCAGGAAGTTTGAGGACATGGTCGGAAAGGTTGACCGGCTGTGCACGCGGTCGGCTATCAAGCATTACAAAGCCAGCGGACTTGACCTTTCGGCTATATTCTATAACGCTGATCCAACGGGTACTAAACCAACTCGAAAAATGACCGACCAGCTCAGCAAGATAACGCATCATATCGACTGGGAAATACTCAAGAAGGCAAAAGTTGCGATTGACAATAAGGAAAAAATTAAAATTGAAATGCCTATCAGCAACACTGACAGGACTGTGGGCACTATCATCAGCAGCCACATCGTCAGGAAGTACGGCCCGGAGGGACTCGACGACGATACCGTGGAACTGCACTTTACCGGTTCGGCAGGCCAAAGCTTCGGGGCGTTTCTGGTCAAAGGCATGACACTTAAGCTGTCGGGCGACTGCAACGACTATCTGGGCAAGGGTCTGTCAGGCGGTAAGATCATTTTGGAAACGCCTGTCTCACCATTTTTGGCGCATGAGAATATTGTCGCCGGCAACACGATCCTGTATGGAGCAACCAGCGGAGAAGTGTTCATTAACGGTATGGTTGGCGAGCGATTCGCTGTAAGAAACAGCGGAGCTACCGCAGTAGTAGAAGGCGTCGGCGACCACGCATGCGAGTACATGACCGGTGGAACAGTCGTCATTCTGGGACAGACCGGAAGGAACTTCGCTGCGGGAATGAGCGGAGGTATCGCTTATGTGCTCGATGAAATGCAATTATTCGATACGCTTTGCAACCTGGATATGGTGGAACTGGAAAGCGTATGGCAGGAAAAAGACAAACAGCTGCTATGGAACCTGATCCGAAGACACGCCGAGCTTGCTGACTCGACCCACGCACAAAGGATACTTCGAGGCTGGGACGATATGGTTGGTAAATTTGTCAAGGTGATCCCCCTGGATTATAAGAAAGCTTTGCAGAAACTTAGAGATAACGAACAGCGAAACACAGAAATGACTCCGGCAACCGAGGAGGTGTTCAATGGGTAATAAGGCAAAAGGTTTTTTGGAGCATAACAGAAGTACACCAGGATACAGGCCCGTTGAAGAACGGACCATGGATTTTAACGAACTCGAACTTCCGCTAAGTCCTGAGGCGATAAATGAACAGGCATCTCGGTGTATGGATTGCGGGATACCGTTCTGTCACGGCGTGGGATGCCCGCTGGATAATATTATTCCTGAATTTAACGAATATGTATACAGGGGAAAATGGCAAAAGGCGTGCGAGAATCTGCACTCGACGAACAACTTTCCTGAATTTACCGGACGTGTGTGCCCGGCACCTTGTGAGACGGCTTGTACGCTGGGCATAAATGACGAGCCTGTAACAATCAGGCATATCGAATTTCAGATCGTTGAAAAAGGTTTTGCCAACGGCTGGATAACGCCCATACTACCGAGGGAAAAATCGGGTAAAAAAGTTGCTGTTATCGGTTCGGGTCCGGCAGGACTTGCTGCGGCACAGCAACTTGCGCGAGCTGGTCACGAAGTTACCGTCTACGAAAGGGACAACCAGCCGGGCGGATTGCTCAGGTATGGAATACCTGACTTCAAACTCGACAAAAAGATCATCGACAGACGTATCGACCAGATGGCGGCTGAGGGTGTTAAGTTCGAATGCGGAGTCGAAGTAGGCAAAGACATCTCGGCGAATTACCTGGAAAGAATGTTCGACTGTCTTTGCATTACTATGGGGGCCGGACAGCCCAGGGACCTTGAAGTACAGGGCAGAGAACTGAAAAACATTTTGTTCGCTATGGATTTTCTTGGAGCAAATAACAAGGTTGTCTCAGGTGAGATCAATGCTTCCGAACTTCCGGCTAACGCAAAGGATAAGGATGTAGTTGTCATCGGAGGCGGCGATACGGGAAGCGACTGCGTTGGTACAGCCAAAAGACAGGGAGCAAAAAAGATATATCAGCTTGAGATCCTGCCAAAGCCACCGGAAAAGAGACCGCCCGAAACTCCGTGGCCTACCTGGCCAAAGATCATGCGTACGTCATCTTCGCATCAGGAAGGCTGCGACCGCAGGTGGTCAATCATGACGAAGGAATTTGCTGGTAACGATTCCGGGGTAACTGAGATCAAGTGTCGTGGGATCGAATGGGTCAAAATAGACAATCGGTGGCAACTGAGAGAATTGGCGGACTCTGACTTTACGATTAAGGCGGAGCTGGTGCTGCTGGCAATGGGCTTTACTCATGTTGTGCATAAAGGTATCGTAGAAGAACTGGGGCTTGAACTGGATAAATCAGGCAACATCATAACGAATGACGGACAGACTAATCTGCCGGACGTTTTCGCGGCTGGTGATGCGGCCAGCGGTGCTTCGCTTGTGGTTCGAGCGATAGACGAAGGCAGAAAAGTTGCAAGGCAGATCAACAATTATCTGACCGCTTAATAGTCAACGAGTATTAGAGCACTTAAACTTTTTATGTATAGGTTTAGGCCGTTGTGAGGACTTTTAACAGCAAGGCAGAAAACGCAGGCAATGCTGTTCATTGCCGAGTATTTCTAACGCCGCTGGTAAAAGCCACAGCAGGCATAAGCCATACACTAAAAATTTAATTGCTCTAGTCTATCTGCGAGTGCCGGCATATATATCGTATTTCAGCAAACGGCACTCAATGTTGCCGTTGAAAAATACTGTGCGTCTGCTGGTCTTGAGACCGACCTTTTTGCCCAGTGCCGGGTTGCCCGTAAAGATGTACGCGGTGTATCCCGGGCACTTCTGCTTGAAGAAATCGCCGATCTGTTTGTAGACCGCTTCGAGCTGATCAATTTCACCGAGCCTTTGTCCATACTCAGGATTCAGCAGAACTATACCGGGCTGGATGGGTACTTCGGTATCGAAAAAGTCACATACTTCAAATTTTATAAGATGGTCAACTCCAGCGGTCATGGCATTTTTCCTGGCAGCTTCAACCGCACGCTGATCGATATCTGTAGCTATAATAGGGGCGATTTCTTGTGGCTTTTTTTTACCGATGTCCAGAGCCTCTTTTCGTATCTGCTGCCAAACGTCAGAGTCAAAGTCCATTTCGTGCATGAAGCCGAAGTTACTTCTGAGGAGTCCGCACGGTCTTTGTTGTGCTATCAGAGCCGCTTCGATCGCGAGAGTACCGCTTCCGCACATAGGCAGAACCAGAGGCGCTGATCCGTCATAGCCAGTTTGCATAAGAATCCCCGCAGCAAGAGATTCTCTCAACGGCGCCATGTGGGGCATCTTTCGGTAGCCCCTGTCGGACAGTTTAGTTCCGGAAGTATTGAGATAGAGTCAGCAGGTGTCATCCTTCCAGTAGACGTGATAGACAAGACGGTCGCGTCTTGAACCGGAATTGGGCCGGCTGCCGGTTTTTTCCATGATGCGGTCAACTATCGCGTCCTTGACCTTCATGCCTGCAAACATCGAATTGTCAATAGTCGGCGTATTAACACGGGAGACGATGGAAATAAACTCGTCACTGCTTACCATATCTTCCCACGGCAGCGAAGAAACCTCATCGTAAAGCTGCTTGGGGTTTTTGCAGGTGAATTTTTTCAATAGATACAATACATTGTAAGCGGTTCTGAGGTGGAGATTGAGCTTCATCACCTCTTTGCCGGTCGCGCGAATCTCAAGGCCGCCGGTGTGGAATGACCGTATTGGAAAACCAAGATCCTCAAGTTCACTTTTCAGGTAGTCTGCCAAACCCGGACCGCAGGTAATCAGGACAGTATTTTTGTTCTCTGGATTCATCTGAGTTATTTAACTTTCTTCTTATCTATGGTCTTTTGATTGTCTGAGTGGGCCTTGTATATGTCCGTCTCTGGCCTGAAAGCGAACCAGACAAACGCAAAAGTATCCTCATGATTGATCGGCTTTAGTTGTGTGCCTTTCATAGCACCCTTTATCGCCCTGCCGGTTATGTCCCAAACCGAATTTGTCTGCTCATCAACAAACTCTTTGTCTTTATATTTAAAAGTAAGCTGCTTTGCGTCGACGGTTCTGCTGAAAACGCCGGTTGAGCCGATATGACTGGATTCTTTTATGCTTGATTTATCTACCGCTGAAACCGCACCGTCATCATGAAAAACAACTATCAACCGGTCTAAGAGTTTGTCATTTATCACTTTTGTCCGCCTGGTGATATCGTGCGGATATGCCCTGTATTTATCTTCTATACCAATCGTAATGATCCTGGCCATTGGCTTCATACGACCATCTGTTTTACCCCTGAAAAGAAAGGGCCTGGCGTCGATATTGTCATATCCCACATAGGGATTTTTGCCGTAATTCCTTTTAAAGCCGGTTTCTTTTGAAAGTACCTTGCCTTTAGGCCACGCCTTTCTAAACTGGCCAAATGAAATGATCTGGCTGGGTATTTGCTTGAGTTTTTTACCTACAAGCTCACCGACAATAGCTTCGCCGGTACACTGCTGCCATAGAGTTTCAGATTCAAGATCATACATCACCAGGTCTGAGTTTCGTAAAAACCCGGAAACACCAAAAGTATACTCTTTGCCATCGACTATACGTTCATAGACGATGGCACTATAGCACAACGGGCAGAAGGTTACAGTGATCGGAACTTCAGAAAGTTTGTCGTTTACGATCTCGTGCCACATGAGTATCTGAAGAGGATAGGCCTTTGCATTTCCTTCTATCGCAATCGAGATCACCGGTTCATTGGCAGCAAGCGAACCCCACAATGACGCGATTTCGACAAACTCAGGTTTGTTGATCGATGGGATTCCATTCTTGCCGGGACCGCCTGACATTAACTCGTCAAGCTCGATTGTTCTCTTTTCGGTGTTGGTTTTCCAGCCTTTCCAGATAGAAGCCTTTTTGTTATCCTTTTGGTCAACAGCAATACAAAAAGACGAACACAATATCATGGATATGAACAGTACGAAACTGAGTCGGGTTCGGCTTATATCAGAAATTATCATATTTTTTCAATACCTTAACAGATGTCATGTCTTCTTTTAGATACGCAGGTTGCCGTTCGAAGTTCTGTGCAGCCTATGCATTCATTGACGATGGGTGCTCGAACATCTTCTTTATGTAGTCAAGGAACTGGGCTGCTTCGGCACCATTGGCTACCTTGTGATCGACCGAAAGGGTCAGGGCAACAACTTTTCTGATCTCAATATTTTTGCCGGAAGGTACACAAGTATCGATGATGCTGCCGACTCCGACGATGGTGCACTGGCCGGGAACGACTATCGGGATGAACGAATACACGCCGTGGTCGGCAAGGTGGCAAATGGTTGTGCAGGCACCGCCGAGATGGCCTTCGGTTATCCTGCCCGATTCGGCAAGAGCGGTCATTTCCAATCGACTGGCTGCTATCTCGGCAAGACTCTTAACATCCGCATCCTTAATGACCGGAGAAATGATGCTGTCAACAACAGGTGTCGACCAGGCAATGTTGATACTGCCTGCTATATTGACGCAGTCGCCGTCGATCTGCCCCATCATCACAGGGTAATGCCTAAGTGACAATGCGACGGTCTTGATCAGCACGTCATCGAACTCAACGTTAACGTCCGCGGTTTGATTAACCTCATCCAAAATGGCAGGGATGTTTGTCACGTCGATCTTGACCGTCAGATAAAAACACGGTATCTCATGTTTCGACTGAAGCATACGTTCGGCAGTAACCTGATGCAGTTTGCTGATAGCTATCCGCTGGCCCGGTTTGACTTCGCCCAAGGCCGCGATCTCGACAAGCTGGTCGGCGTGTATTGCTTTGATCACATCGGAATCGTCAACGAAACTTACAGGATTTTCCGTGCGGTCCGACACAGTATTTTTTTGAGGAACAGACAAATCTGCAACATACTGCTCAGTCACTTCGTCAGCAGGGTCTCCCAGGATCAACATAGGCATATCAACGGGCATCGTATCGTCAATGCCGACAAGTATCTTCTTAACAAATCCATCGTGAGATGATTCTATCTCAACGGTGGCCTTGTCTGTTTCGACCTCAAAAAGAATATCACCTTTTTTGACCTCATCGCCCTGCCGGACCAGAACGGCTACTATGGCGCCTTCCTTCATTGTCTGTCCGAGTTGGGGCAATCTTACTTCATTGAGCATATTTAATAACTCCGTCTATGGTACATAATGGAATATCTGGTTGCTATGAAACTTATACATCAGCTAAAGGGTCATTGTACCAATACATGGAAATCTTGCAAGCTATTACAGAAAATAGGTGATTCCTTGACCGCAGGAGAACGATTTGATAAAATCAATCGTACTTTTATCTGATTAGAGGATGTTTTGCGATGTTATGGAATGGAACAAAGCTAATATTTGCAGTATTGCTCGGAGCAGTAATTCCCTCGACGGTATTGGGTGATTCAGATGGAATTTGTGTTAATGCGAATAATCAGCGGTACTGGCAGTACAAGGGAAAACCTGTGATACTGATCGGGGGATCGGTGGAGGATAATCTGTTTCAGATTCCGAATCTTGAAGAACATCTTGATCTGCTTAAGAGTGTCGGGGGCAACTATGTTCGAAATACGATGAGCGCCCGGGACGAGGGAAACGTATGGCAGTTCAGGAAACTTGAGAACGGCAAGTACGATCTGGAGAAGTGGAACGAGGAGTACTGGAAACGCTTTGAGGATTTTCTGGAGATGACGGAAGAGCGTGATATTATCGTGCAAATCGAAATCTGGGCGACGTTTGACTATTACCGTGATATCTGGGAGAGGAATCCGTTCAATCCAGAGAACAATATAAATTATACGGCCCAGCAGAGCGGCTTGCCGACTGTGGTAAAGACTCATCCAACGCAAACTGACAATAACTTTTTCTGGTCGATACCGAAAGAGAGGAATCAGAAGACAGTTCTGAAGTATCAACATAAATTCGTGGACAAGATACTGAACTATACGCTGGACATGCCGAACGTTCTTTATTGCATGGACAATGAGACTTCGGTAACGCCCGAGTGGGGCTGGTACTGGTCCGGCTACATTAAAAAGCGTGCGGCAGACGAAGGTGTGAAAGTCGAAACAACCGAGATGTGGGACAACTGGAACCTTGCCGGCAAGCAGCATAATTCAACGTTCGACCATCCCGAGTTCTATTCGTTCGTTGATATATCACAAAACAATCATCAGAAGGGGCAGGCACACTGGGATAATGCGCAAAAGCAGCGTAAACGAATAGCAAACAAACTGCGCCCGTTGAACAATGTTAAAATATACGGGGCGAACACGGGCAGGTTCGGTAATACGCAGGACGGGCTTGAGAGGTTTTGGCGGAATATTTTCGGTGGGCTTGCGTCGGCAAGGTTCCATCGGCCTGACTCGGGTAATGGGCTGGGGGAAAATGCACAGGCACATATTAAAAGTATGCGGATGCTGCTGGACAGGTTCGATATTTTTAATTCCGAGCCGGACTCTGAGTGCAAAATGCTGAAGATGCGTGAAGATAACGAAGCCTATCTTATGTATGTGCCGGGCAAACATTGTGCGGTGTATTTCCCTAATGGCGGGAAAGTGGAAGTCGTATTGCCAAAACTGAACAAAGGGAAGTATGTTATTCAAACGCTTGATGTCCGGGCTTGTAAGTGGTCAGAGAGATCAAAGCCATTTGATGAAAAGGTGCTTTCTTTTACCACGAATGCGCCTGTTGGCAAGCATAGTGTTGTGTTAGTGACCGCTGAATAATTCCAACAATATGCTTGAAAAACGACACGTAAGGCAGTTTAATGCTGAGATAATAATTATCTACTGAATAACCTTTTGCAAGGAATATTTATCATGAAAAGACGTCAATTCCTCAAGCTGGCAGCAATCAGTGCAACCGCGGCGATAACCGGCCCGCTGGCCAACATCAATGCAGCATCTGGTAAAGCAGCAAAGAGACCTAACTTTCTGTTCCTTTTCACCGACGACCAGACTTTCAGATCCATTAACGCACTGAACAATCCGGACGTTAAAACCCCAAACATCGACCGCCTTGTACGCAGGGGCACAAGCTTTACGCACTGCTTTAATCAGGGTGCGTGGCACGGAGCGATCTGTGTTGCCAGCCGTGCGATGCTGAACACAGGACGATATGTCTGGCAGTGCGGCGGCGACAGTTGCGGAGACCATCCACTATGGGGTGAGACATTCGGCAAGGCTGGCTACAATACCTTCATGACTGGAAAATGGCATAACGGCAAAGCTTCTCTTGAAAGAAGCTTTAAAACTATCGGCCCGACAGGCGGAGGGATGTTCGGATCGAAAGATACCAACGCCGAAGAGAACAAAGCCAAAGGCATTGTCAAGGACCCCTACAATCGTCCAAGGCCTGGTAATACATGGAGTCCATCTGACAAAACCTTAACCGGTCACTGGCGAAAACAGGATGACGGCAGCATCACGCATTCGAGTAAACTGTGGGCGGATTCCGCGATCGAATATTTTGAAAAGAGCGTTCCAGCATCAGACGATCCATTCCTGATGTATGTTGCCTTCCATGCGCCGCACGATCCGCGACAATCTCCAAAAGAGTTCGTGGATATGTATCCGCCAGAGTCGATAAAGATCCCGCCGAACTATATTGGCGAACATCCTTTCGATCAGGGCGGCCATAAGATACGCGACGAGGTCCTTGCGCCTTTCCCAAGAACAAAAAGAGACGTACAGGTTCATCTCAGCGAATACTACGCGATCATTACTCATGCTGACTACCAGATCGGCCGCATTCTTGAAGCCCTCGAAAAATCAGGCAAAGCAGACAACACATATATCATATTCTCATCCGATCACGGTCTTGCGGTCGGACAGCACGGCTTGATGGGCAAACAGAATCAGTACGACCATTCTGTCAGGATGCCGCTTATTATGGTTGGTCCCGGGATCGCTAAAAACAAAACTAACGACGCACTGGTTCATTTGCAAAGCATGTTCGCTACAACATGTGAGATCGCTAACATCAAAACACCGGAAACCGTGCAGTTTCCAAGTTTGATGCCTTTGCTTAACGGCAAAAAGAAAAAGCTCTATGACTCTATATCAGACTTATCTGCACATATTGATATAATTATCGAGAACTTCAAGCAAGTAGCTTTAGTTATGAATGGGAAACTAGAAGAA
>DAOWHR010000252.1 GCA_030641315.1 Anaerohalosphaeraceae bacterium
AAAGCTACAAGCGTAACAGGCCACTCGCCGGGTCTTCCTGAATAGTGCCGCAAGCTGGCGTATGTGCCTGCATTATATGGCTCAAACTGGTGCGGTGCGTGGCTCAGCAGTACAGAAAAATTTCATTTCAGAGTTGGCAGTGATACGATTGACTCAACTCAGACATTAGACCCGGATAGATGGTATCTTCTGACAGCTGTTTATAATTCAAGCAACGATGAAATGAGTCTTTATCTTGACGGTGAACATGACAATACCGAGGCTAGATCGATACCGACTTATTATTTCACAGCCCCATCCCAGGCGAAATTGACTGTCGGCACTGCAGGCGAGAATGAAGATGAATACTTTACAGGTATGCTTGATAACATCCGTGTATACAATGGTATATTGAGCGAAACCGAGATAAAAGGTTTATATCAGAGAGGAAATTAAATCTGGATCAACTGCATCAGTCCGACATAATATTATCCGGTAAAATAACGATTTATGCTTGGTAATCACGAGATTTTGCTAACTGACGATGAAACATGCCAGGAGGTGCTTGATGGCGACATCAACCACGACTTTTGCGTGAGCATCCTCGGTCTGGCGATTCCTGCACGCGACTGGCTTGAGTGTGCACCGTGTTATCAAAACGTAACCACTAGCGAACTTAACTTTGTTTAGTTCGCCAGGGCTTTCCCAAACACAGGGCGCCTCGAACCAGAGGCGCCCTGTGTTTGACGTTCGTAGTCAGTTTGTTATATTTTAGCCGAGTAAAGTTTGTGGGATTTTCCGGCAAACGCACCGCAGCCATAATGGTTGAATTAATCGTTAGGCTGTAAAATATCTTCAGGTCTTGACAGGGCATCGGGCGGGAGCTGTTCTAATATGTATTCCGTGAAGTCTTTCAGGAGTATTGCCTCTGGTGTGTGGGCGTCTGAGCCGTAGATTATTTTGACGCCTTTGTTGAGGGCTAGCTGGATGGTTTTGTGCCATTGCTGCTGGTAGAATTCTGTCAGCCTGTATCCTGTCAGTTCGTTAAGTTCCCATGCGACGTTATTGGCGGCGCTTATTTCAGCAGCGATCTCCAGATTTGACAGAACTTCATCCCAATAAACGTCCAGGTCCACGCTTGCGGCGATCATTCGTGCGGGATGGGCGAGTGTGTTTACTT
Source organism: Anaerohalosphaeraceae bacterium (assembly GCA_030641315.1). Classification (GTDB taxonomy): domain Bacteria; phylum Planctomycetota; class Phycisphaerae; order Sedimentisphaerales; family Anaerohalosphaeraceae; genus DAOWHR01. Next base: position 1,160 of record DAOWHR010000252.1, read on the forward strand.
TTGGATTCGATACTACGCCGAATAGTGTCGATCTCCAGCGTTCGATGAGCAGTTCGGGGCCGAGTGGGTTGTCGTCTGGGGTGCGAGGGTAGCTGCCTACGCCGGGCAGGAAGTGGAGGCTTGCTATAATGTAGTCTATTGAGTCGAGTTTGTCTGTGACGAGTCTGCCGTCGAAGTGATTGAAGTCAGCGTCAACTTCGGCACCGATTATGACGCGGCAGTTTGTATCGATGTTCGATGCTTCGTCGCGGATACGGTCGATGACGGGCAGGTCGTCTTCTTTGAATACGTGGTCGGTTATGGCAATTGTTGACAAGCCAAGATCATCAGCGCGTTTTAGAATGTTTTCTACCGTCATGGATGCCGGAGCGTGGCCGCAATAGAATGTGTGTGTGTGGAGGTCGTAATCAATCATGTGCTTTTGACCTGTTTATTAAGATGAGAATAATGCCTACGATAGCAGCTAAGACATATCCGATCGGGGAAAGTGCCAGAACGAATTTGACGCCATAATCGGGGTTTTCGGCAACTGGGGCGAGGAGTTTTAACGGGATCGCTGCGAGTCCCCAGGCACCGCCTACAATGAGAGCCATTCTTTGACCCAGTCCGGGACCTATGGCGTTTCTGGCGAGTGTAACTATTAACGGATATGCCGCTGAAGCGGTAATTCCGATGAAGAAAAGGATAATCGGTGCGGATGGTTTTTCTATCATTGCGAGGTAGAAATACATTAATGGTACGCCTACGAGGTGGAGTATTACTGATGTTGCAAGCGGACCTTTTTTGTGGGCGATGGACGCCCAAAGTATATATCCTATCGCGGAACCTATGCCGAGTACGAGGGTTGACTTTCCGCCGTATGTCAGTGGGAATCCAAGTTGCTCAAGTCGCGTCGGGATCAGGAAATAGAAGACAGTCGTGGCGCTTGTGGCAGGTATTGCCATGAGCATTAGCGGCCAGAACGGTACGGGGGCGACATCAGTATCAACCGGTTTTTCGTCATTGGTCCCTGGCTCAATTGCCAGGCGTATGCGGAAGAAGATTATTAGAGCTATGCCTATGGCAGAAAGAATTGAGAAAAAATATAATCCTTCAAGGCCGAACCATTTTACGAGGAAACTTGCGAGGAAGCCGCCGCCTGCAAAACCGACGAATCCTCCTGCCATGAAGACAGCTGTTGTCATAGCTGGCTGAATGAGTTTGATGTTGTGGATGCCTCTTAAGCCTTCCGGGTGCGTTACCGCGATACCGATTGCGCTTATTATGATAATTATCGTGATATAGGTCATGGCATATTGGCCGGGAGCAACCAGGGAAATCAGGCACATTGAAGCTGCAAGGATCAGACCTATGTGCATAAAGAAGGGTGATTTTTTTGAACCTCTCAAGTGGCCGGTGGCGATCTGAACGACATTACAAGTCATAAGGAGCATGAAGCCAAGGTCAAGGCCGCTTTGCAGGGTAAGGTTGAACCGCTGGCGGATGGCCGGGAGGATGACTGGGAGCATTCCGGCGTAGATATCAACAAGCATGTGTACGGCTGTGAGTGTAAGCAGTTGGGCCCATTGCAGAGACAGGCTGTTCTTATGTTGGTTCATTAATGCCCCTTTAGCCTGTCCATCGATAAGCTCAGCAACAGTATCGGACATTGGACGGACTTACTGGGCCGGTGTGAACTGATCGCCGGTCAGTTTCTCGTAAGCCTCAATATATTTTGCGGTTGTCTTTTGGGAAATGTCTTCGGGTATTGCTACGCCCGGGCCGGATTTATCGAAGTTGATCTCTTCGAGATAGTTACGAACGAACTGCTTGTCGTAAGATTCCTGATCACGTCCCGCTTCATATTTGTCAGCAGGCCAGAATCTTGAAGAATCCGGGGTAAGGACTTCATCGATCAGGATGATCTTATCATCTATAACACCCCACTCGAATTTTGTATCGGCAAGGATAATGCCCCTTGTTTCGGCATATTCGCTTGCTTTTTTGAATATCTCAATGCTCTTTTGGGCAACGTAGTCAGCCTTTTCTCGGCCGAGTATTTCGACACACTGCTCAATGCTGATATTTTCGTCGTGGAGGCCCTGTTCCGCTTTTGTCGAAGGTGTGAAGATCGGTTCGGGGAGCTTTGCGCACTGAGTCAGGCCTGCTGGAAGCGGAGCACCGCAGACGGTTTGTGATTTCTGGTATTCCTTCCAGCCGCTGCCTGCGAGGTAGCCACGAACGACACACTCGACGGGGATGACCTCGGTCTTTTTAACCATCATTGAACGGCCTGCGAGCTGCTCTTTGTAACAGCAAAACGGCGATGGGAAATCTTTGACATCATCGCTGATCAGATGATTTTCTACAGTTTCAGAGAGGAAATCGAACCAGAATTTGGAGATTTGAGTGAGAACCTGGCCCTTATATTCTATGCCGGTTGTCATTATGACGTCGAAAGCGCTGATACGGTCCGAAGCGACAAAAATGAGGCTGTCGCCTGTATCGTAAATATCACGTACCTTGCCATGTCTTACGTCAACATTTGGTATTTCAGTCTGTAAAATCACATTAGCCATTGTTTTCTCCCTATGTGAAAAAGGTTGACTCTGCTATATTCAGTTCGGGTGGTATGGTAAATGCTCAAGGATGAAAAGTCAAATTCTATTTATCAATGTTAGCAATTTGGGCGTCCATGTATTGGCGGACATACCGGGCAGCGGCTTGAAGCTGATCATCTTCGGGAAGCAGGGACATTATAACTTCGAGGTGACCTGTCCGGCGTATCCGTAAGAGGGATTGGGGAAAGTTGATGTCGAATATCCAGCCCATCTGGAGGAGTTTTACATCGTTTATGGTTCGCAGTTCTGAGTAGTTTACGCGTCTTTGGTCGATTACGGCCTGGAGGACGGAAGGGGTATATCCGTCAGAGTTTTCTGCGGGCAGGTCCTGAACAAAGCCTTCGGGGCTGTCTTTGTAATCCAGGAAATTCTTAGCCGCAACTCGGAAGATGTCGATCTTGTCGGCATCGCGGATCAACCTGGCAAAGAGAAGAGAATTATCATCGCAATTTGGGCAAATCTCTTTGGCCCCGTGGCAAGATATTGCCTTTTCTATGATATGCGTTTCATCCGGAGATATATGTGCCAGAACGTTATTCTCTCTAAGAATCTCGACGGCACGCAGAGAGTGGTTGAAGCTTTTGGCATCTGAGTATGTTTTGAATTTTACAAATTGCTCGAATCGTGCTGTGTCGTGGAGAAGAGCGATCAACAGAGCGATGAGTTTATCGTTTTCGCTAAGGGAAAGCGAATCGGTTAGCAGGTTCATTTCATGGCAGACCTTTTCGGTGTGGTCTTTTTTAAGGTCGAGATTTGCAGTAACGAACTTGTCATCGCATTCAAACGAATGGACGTAGGGCCAAAACCACTCTTCGATCTGTGTATATTGACTATGATCCAACGAATACCCCTTACGATAATTACAGCAGGTTGAATATGCCTTTGGTTTACAGTTCCCATGCCTTAGCGAATGCCTGGAACGATCTGTCGTATTTTCTTTCTACCGCATCGGGGAAACAGCAGGCTGGAAGTTGTTTTGAACGAAGGTGGTACTGTATGCAGTCACAGCAGATGCCTTTTTTGTCGCAGCCGGGGTATGAGCAGTTGCAGTTTTGCAGATTTTGTTGTTTTTTACATTCCATCGGAACCTCCTTTGGAGCAGAAATTGTTTTAAGTTAAATTCAAGGCGTGATGAGTATATCATAATATTATGAGAAATGAAGCTCAATTATTTCTTTGTCGCTTAGTACGTGGTCGCTTCGTACGTTCTGGCCATCGTGTATGCCGGGAGCATTCCATGAGCGGGCAGTATGCAGTTTTTCTGCCAGTTCCCGGTGGATGTGAAATGCCAGATCGTGGACGGTTGAGCCGGCCGACAGTGTAAACGGGTCGGTCATGTCGGCTGGTTCGTGCGGCTTTTTGGAGTAAATGCGGACGATGTCGAGTAGATCGAATACTTTTGCGGTCAGCATGGCCAGGGCCTGCAGGTCGTTAATGGATACCTGGATAAAAACAAGATCACAATCGGTCAGCTCGATCAGTGTCTGCATAGTCCCAGCCGAAGCGAGGTCGGCTTTTGTGCATATAACGAATGTTTTGCGAGCAAGATGTATCACAGCGGGATCATTTGCGTCAGTCGAATTATCGAGCATAAGGCGGTGAGATCTGAGGTAAGTGACGCAGATTTCCATCTGCTCTAACGGGTCGGTCGACAGGTCTATTACAATACCTATGAGGTCGGCGCTGCGGTATGTATTGACCTGACCGGGAGCGGCATAGTCAGCGGTTATTGGCGGGGTATCTATAAACTCGATGGGGACGTCTTCGTGTTTGGCAATGCCCGGAACAGGAACCGTCGTGGTGAACGGGTAATCCGCAACGTGAACGTGAGCGTTTGTTAGAGATGCAACGATTGAGCTTTTCCCTGAGTTCGGAGTGCCGATCAGGGCAAGTTGGCCTGCGCCGGAACGCGGAACGTGGAACACGTCAACATGTTTGGAAGAACCTTTTTTAGCGCCTGGTTCAAGAGAGGCTTTAAGTTTGGATAGTTTTTTGCGGAGGTCGGCACGGAGATGGTCGGTACCTTTATGCTTTGGTATCACTCGCAGCATTTCTTCGAGCGCGAGAACGCGTTCGTCGTCAGTGGCTGCTGACTTGAACCACTTTTCTGCTTTGAAATAGTCTGGAGTCAGATTTGCAGGCATTTCATTTCCCCGTCGGCTGGTACCAGAGCGATCTCCAGTAATCCTGATCGGTTTTGTAGAAGTCGATCACAGTATTTTCCGGCAGGTCTTTAGACAGGATGCCATACCGTTTCATTTCACGAATATATGGTTTTGGCGGGATAAAGCCTGGCATATCGAAACGCTTTATCTTTTCGAGGTAGCCTTTACCGTCAGAGCACATCTTAAGGATAGCCTGATAACCGGGATCATCGGCAGATGCGAAGACCGGTTTTTCATTGTTTTGATCGCAGATACCGTAGCCGCCTGCTTCTTTAGCCAGCGGTGCCAGAAGCATTAGCGATCTTTCAGGATGAGAGAGATTAAAAAGAACGTGTCGAATGTATTTCATTCTCGGATCGCTGGTATCGATCATCCAGAAGCTGAAATTGTTCTCATCAGACAGCGCATGCGGAAGTCTCCTGGCTTCGGTATGGCAGGAGTCACAACGCTTGTTCATTGTTTGTGCGGCAAGTTTAGTCGAGGGCCAATGGTAGTCGGTATGATTCTGAATATTCTCAGCATAACCGCCTATCATGCCGCCACCAAGTGCGGCGTATGTTCCCGGGTAAGGCGCACCAATCTCGATCCACAGCCTGATGGTATCTTTTTCTTTTTCGGTAAGCTTGACGCCATTGTGATGTTTTTCTATCTTGTGCATAAGCGGGCTGGCCGATGATCCGAGAGTGTATGGCGGATAGTTGCTTTTGGGCTGGTTACGGCCATCTGCAACCTGTTTATGTATTGTCAGGTTTACATAGCTATGTGAGAACATCGGACCGTGATCGCCTGCGAGAATTACTCCTCCTGACATCGGTCCATGTTCTCCGTTCTTTTCGTAACCGTGGCACTTTACGCAGTGTTTTTCCAGTATGGGCTGGATGTCGCGCGGGAAAT
>DAOWHR010000265.1 GCA_030641315.1 Anaerohalosphaeraceae bacterium
CGCGGGTTTTTAGCGGGTTTCACGCGGGGCGCAATTTTCGATGAAATTCAATGGGTTCCCGAAATTTGTTCCTGGCTTCAGGATCTGGTTGATCACGATCCATCGCCGGGCCGTTTCGTGTTGACTGGTTCTCAACATTTCGGTCTGACCAATCAGGTGACCCAAAGCCTGGCCGGCCGTACGGCCATTCTCGAACTTCTGCCTTTCACAATTAGCGAATTGGAAAGCGGAAATTATCTTGCTGCCGATCAGTCTATGACAAGAATATGGTCATTAAGTCGCACTGGATCCATATTTATTCCATGCATCAAAGGCCGCTGTGACATTTTCCGGCTTGGCGCCTGGACCGAATTCCAGTTGAGCGATAATGCCACCATCGCTGTACAGACTGCGGTAAGTCTTATCAACTGCGTCTCGGATCTCATCGCAGCTTGCGTGAGGCAAAAGATGCTGACGGTCTATCTCACCCCAGAAAGTGATCCTGCCTTTGAACCGTTCCAGTTCGTCCAGCCCCATGCAGAATATCTGAGAATTCAACGCATCAAGCCCAACCTCGATCAGATCATCGATGATATCCACAATATACCCGTCAGAATGCATGAAGGTTTTTTTGCCATGCGCCTTCGCGATGTCGATATATTCCTTATAAAGAGGCTTGAAGTACTGCCGCCACATATCAGGCGATATAAGCAACGAACGCTGCGCACCCCAGTCATCCATGAACATCAATGCGTCCACGTCTGTAACCGCCCAGGCCCGCAGTTCCTTAAGATTAAACTGATGAATGCGGTCAAGCAGAGCAAAAAGCTCATCGCTTCCCATCGCCAGATCCATCATAACATTTTGCGTCCCGCGCAGAAACTGAAGACGCTCGAAAGGACGCGGAAAGCACCCTGCCATGACAAATTTATCCGTACCCCGGCAGAATTCATTTACTTTTTCCTTGTTGACATCAAGCATTTCGACCGGTTCACGCATTCTGGACATGTCTTCCCACTGCCCGATGATCGGCTCTTTAACCTCACCGATAATACCGTCCTGAACGCTTTCAAAAACACACCCCCACTCGTCAACATAAGTACCGATCCGATAAGCATCTCCCTGCGTCCTGGGCAGTTCGCCATAGGTCTGCACACCGACAATATCATCGGGATAATCAGCCGCTATACTCTTAACCTGATCCGGATACATATTGTGTGCCCAGGGCAAAAGCCACATCTGCCTTGGAATTCTATCCGGTGCGTCAAATTCCAAAGTGCGTCTAACCAGTTCTTTTGAAGTCATATTCTATTGATCCTCATTCATAATTACCTTCTTTTCGCCATACATCCAGCATCAATTCATACCGGCTAAGCTCCATGCCAGTATAAACGCAGTTGCTCGTGGAAAATATATACCCCCCGCCCGGCATACCGTGCTTTAGAGCATACCGTGCCGATTCGACTATTTCTTCTTTTGTCCCAGTATCCATCAGGCCGCAGTTGACGTTTCCGATCAGGCAAACCTTATCCCCTACCAGCCGTTTCACCTCAGCAATATCAACACTTCCCTGCGGATCGAGACTGTGCAGCGCATGCGGATTGGCACCGACAAGACGATCGAGTATCGGCATAATATTGCCGTCAGTATGCTTGATCACATAAAAACCCAACTCGCGGTAACCTGCAATAAGCTCGCTAAGGTACGGCAAGATGTACTCGTCAAACATCGCAGGCGACAAAAAAGGCCCACTGTTGAAACAGTAATCGCTGCACAGACCAAAACCGTCCAGCGCCCCATGCTTTTTAAACTTCTCCGCCTCGACCAGCGATATATCCACCATCCGCTGCGCCTCGTCCTTAACGCCCTGCGGGTCATCGGCGATACGGTTGACAAAATCGACCATCTTGCCGCCGCTGGGAACCTCGTAAGTAGCATCGCCGTGCATCATCAGAAAATATTCTTCGCCGGAAATATCGCGTATCTCGTCGAGCATATCCATTGTCCGCTGCCTGACATCGCCGGGGCGCCACAATATCTGACCGTGCACAAAGATCGCAGAATGCTCATATTTCCGAGCCGTCATCACATAAGTCTCTGCAATATCTCTCCGATGCAGCCGACGCTCAGTTTCCGACATCTGCCTCCACTGTGCGAACATGCGGTGGTCAGGATGAAGTTTCCC
>DAOWHR010000289.1 GCA_030641315.1 Anaerohalosphaeraceae bacterium
GCAAGTTCGCGAAGAAACATCGGTCGCTGCCTACGCTTGGGTATACGCATTATCAGCCTGCTCAGCTTACGACGGTTGGTAAGCGTGCGGCGCTTTGGTGCTATGAGTTCGTGATGGATATCGAGGAGCTTGAGCATCGGCTTGAGACGCTGCCGTTTCGGGGGGTCAAGGGGACGACGGGGACGCAAGCGTCTTTTCTGGAGCTGTTCGGGGGGAACCATACTAAGGTTAAAAAGCTTGACGAGCTTGTTACTAAGGCGTTCGGATTCAAAAAGCGATGCGCGGTTACGGGGCAGACTTATCAGCGTAAGATCGATGCACTTGTTGTAAATTCGCTGGCATCTGTTGCACAGTCGGCACATAAGATGTGCAACGATGTTCGGCTGCTTGCGAATCTTAAGGAGATGGAAGAGCCGTTTGAGAAATCGCAGATCGGTTCATCGGCGATGGCGTATAAACGAAATCCGATGCGGTGCGAAAGGACGACGGCGCTTTCGAGGTTTGTTATGTCGCTCGCATCGAGTCCTGCTATGACAGCGGCTGAACAGTGGTTCGAGCGGACACTGGATGATTCGGCGAACAAGCGGCTTGTGATACCGGAAGCGTTTTTGGCAGTTGACGGGATACTTGAAATACTGATCAATATCGCGGACGGGCTGGTGGTTTATCCGAAGGTGATCGAGGCAAGGATCGATGCGGAGCTGCCGTTTATGGCGACGGAAAATATTATGATGGCAGCGGTACAGGCAGGCGGCAACAGGCAGGACCTGCACGAAAAGATTCGCGTACTTTCACATGAGGCTTCGGCACAGGTGAAACAGAAGGGCAAGGCGAACGATCTGATCGAGAGGCTAAAGGGCGACAGTGATTTTGCAAAAGTTGATTTTACAAAAGTGATGAACGCTAAACTTTACATCGGCAGATCACCGGAACAGGTGAATGAATTTATCGCGGAAGTTGTTACACCGATACGAAGGAAGTATCGTAAACAACTTAATAGGAAAGTTGATCTTAAAGTTTAAATTCGCAAAATAACATTTAAAGAAATATTTATTATACAGGAGCAAAAAAGTAATGACTAAGGAAGAACTTGTAAAGCGTGTTAAGGAAACTTCTTATCTTGAGGGTGACTTTGTTTTGCGGAGCGGTAAGCGGAGTAAGTATTATATGGACAAGTATTTGTTTGAGACTTGCCCGGATGTGTTGAAGGGGCTTGGTGAGGAGTTCGCTAAGCATGTTGGCGATGATGTTACTTTGATCGCGGGTGCTGAGCTTGGCGGGGTGGCGCTTGCTGCGGTGACCGCAATCGAAGCGAACAAGAACTGGATCATCGTTCGCAACAGCAAAAAGGGTTACGGGACGGGTAAGATGGTCGAGGGCGTTTTGAAAGAAGGCGACGTTGTTTTGCTGGTGGAAGATATCGCAACGACTGGCGGGCAGGTTATCGAAGCGGCGAAGATAATCACTGACGCAGGCGCGACTGTCAAGAAGATCGTATGCGTTATCGACCGGATGCAGGGTGCTGGAGAAAACATCGCCAAGGCTGGTTATGTGTTTGAGAGCATCATGACTAAAGTTGACCTTGGCATTACCGAGTAAGATCGTTCTATGCCTGGCTGTTAATTATGTTAGCAGCCTTTTTACAATTTGTTCAACAACAGCAGGAGAAATGCAATGGCTCGATATTTGGCGATCGTACTGTTTTCATTATTTATTTGCATTAATGTTAACGCTGAAACCGACGTCAAGTCGACCGATGCATTTCTGTCCTGTTCTGGCAAGGTCGTTGACAGCGATGGCAATGGGTTGGGCGGCGCTGTGATAGAATTTTGCAGGTTTGCCCCTGGAGGCAGTCGTGAGCAGAGCATGGAATTTAAAGGACGGACAACTTCCAGGTCTGACGGTTCTTTTTTGTTTACTTCTGATGAGTCTGGCATTGATTCCTCCAATCGAATATCATATATAATTACAGCCCGCAAAAGCGGGTATGCACTTGGGGGCGGGTACTGGAGAGTATCGGAAGATATTGTTGACCCGATCGTTCTGCTGCCTGGCAGAAAACTTTCCGGTACGGTGACGAACAGCAAGGGTTTAGTGATTTCCAACGCAGTAGCTACAATTTTGCCTTATGCCGGAGATTGGGTTGGATTCCTCTTTGCCAATGAATTCCAACGCTATCGCAACATCCGAGACCTAGCGGAGTTTGACCATTTCGCAACTGTCAGTGACAAGTCAGGGCGATTTGAATTTGATTATATGCCTGTAGGTGTCGCAGTTGTAATCGGTATCAGAACACAAGATTATCCGGGTAAAACTATTGTATTCGACGCTCAAAAGCTGGATCAACCTGACCTGGGATCGGACAGCGAAGTTGTATTGCTGAAAGAGGGGAGTATCTCGGGTGTTGTTATTGATGACGCAACTAATAAGCCGGTAGAGGATATCAAGGTTTTGGCAACACAGGAAAGGCCGTCAACAAGATATCCTCGTGGCCCATCAGCAACAAGTGACAGTGAAGGTCGTTTCACATTGCGTTGTATGCCTGGTAAGTACACGCTTATGATGGCCCCTCAATCCAAGGATAACAGATGGTTTGATAAGCCGATGGACGTTGAGGTTAAAGAGGGAGTTGATACAGAGACAGAATTCAGAATTTCTCAGGGTGAAAAGGTTAAGTTAACAGCTGTTGACTATGTTACCGGTGAGCCGATTAAAGATGCCAGTATCGAGTTTCTGCAAAGCGGTATGACAGCAAGAGATGTTCGGAACGTTACAAAAACCGACAGTGAGGGTGTTGCCAGTACCAGATTGATGGCCGGGTCATACAGGATCAAATTTCATGCTTTTGATTACAGAAACAGTGAACCTGAACCAAGAATTATGGTTGTTGAAAAAGGTAATGAGAAAGAAGTTTTACTGACGATGCGGAGCAACAAGTATCGTTATTTTGGGAATGGGATTGTCGATCATCTTGGTGAGAGTGTTGCTGGTGTTGATGTTATTGTTTACAATGTTAAGTACATCAAGGACGAGAACAGACATGAATATGAGGTTATCAGGCAGACGGTCAGTGACTCCGAGGGGAAGTTTTATCTGGCAATTGAGAAATCTTATTTCGAGCAGCGAGGAGCGGGGTATCCAGTTATAGTTTTCAAAGCCGATGGTTATTCAATTTCCTGGAACAATATCAGCAGGTCGCCTTTTACTGTAGGCAAGAAGATTATTCTTAGAGAACCCAAAACATATCTATTAGCCGTAACCGATTCCTCAGGTCAACCAATCGGCAACGCAAAGATATCAGCAGGATTGAAGCTCAGCGAGAACCAGTACAGTCCTTCAATTGAAAATATCCCTGAGTTGGCAGGAGAGACAGACGCGCAAGGCAGGTGTCGTTTCAGCAATTTTCCAATAACATCCAGATTTGATTTAACGATCATTGCTGACGGATTCGTTAAACAGACCATCCCCTCGGACAAAATCAAATGGAACAAGGATGACGTTCAGGAGATCAATGCAACTCTTTATAGAACCAGCACGATCAAGGGCAGGGTGATTATTGGTAATGATATGACATTACCTGAACATACCAGAGTGTGGATAAAATATGGAGTTGGTTCATTTGAGATAGAACCCGATGGTACTTTTTCTAAAGATTGTTCGTATGGTAAATATACCGTGCTGGCGATATTTCCTAAAGGTACGCTCGAGGGGGCGGTATGCAAACCTGTGACGGTAACGGTTGGAGAGGGTGAGACCGCTTCGGTGGACCTTGTCTTAACCAAAGGCAAACCGGTTGAAGTCGCTGTGGCAAACTATTTAGACGATTCACCAGTACCCAATTTAGTGATCTCACTAAATCCTGCCGGGCAAGGTGCCTACAAGAAGTGTATCAGCGACGAGGATGGAATTGGACGATGTAAGTTAGCCCCTGTCGAATACAGCTGCAGTATACAATCGAACGGGAAATTCATGATCGTATATGACAAAACTGTTCCGGGTAACGGCAGCATAAAGGTTACAGATTCTGACTCGCTCCAGAAATTTAAATTATTTGTAATGCCTAAAAGTTCCGTAATTGGAAAAGCCAGTTTGCCAGATGGTTTTCCCGCAGATGGCGCAGAGGTTTACTCTTTGTATACCAATAAACTGCTAGCTAAGACGGCTTCGAAAGGCAGGTTTGTTTTTGACAACGAGGCAACCGGTCACAAGGGCGGTTTAAATGGTTTGCTGATCCGGCACAAGAAGAAGGGCCTGGTTTCTTTTCGCAGAAATTATAAGTCAGATGCGTTCGAACTATTGCCAGCTGTTACAATAACGGGCAGACTATTAGGAGTGGATTTGAATAATACGAAGGAGGTAAATGTAGAAGTTGAGTTCAAAGACAACGTTAAATCATTGTCACAAAAAGTAAAGGTTGACGACGACGGCAGATTTACAATCGCCGGAATACCTCAATCACATAAATATGAACTGAAAATCGAAGCTGACGGCTACGGTACGATTATTCAGAGAGTCAAGTTATATTTTAAGGACAAGGGAAGGTCATGGAGCAGCTCGACGATCTATATCGGACTGGAAAGCAAGGGCAGGAGGTCGATATCTAATATTTCTTTGGATGAAGAAGAAAGGTTATTGGACATTGGCATTCTTTCATTGGAACCTCGTAATTTGTCCATGCGTGGTTTTCTGCTGGATACTAATGGTGATGGTGTTGCAGGTGAAACTGTATATTTATCCGGAGAGGATAAGGAACTTACGACCGATGAAAACGGTAGATTCACAATTGAAGGGCTTTCGCCTGGTAAAGTATATTTGATGATAGGGGGCGGTGGAAATAAACCATATTCAGCAGGTAGTCAAAATATTGTAAAAATTACAGAAGTTCAACGCAAAAAAATCAGGCGTTCTGATTATCTCGCATTAAAGAAGAGGGGTAAAATAACTTCTTCGTCATATCCGCCTTACGAGGTTTTGGATGACAATTACAGTTACAGTGAGCCGCCTTTGAAGGATGGAATGGGCAAGGTAATTATAAAAATAAAAGAAGCTGAGACAGACAAACCATTATTCAATCGCTATATTGGTGTAAGAGTAAAATATAACAAGTTAATTGATTATAGTGTTTCATTATTTACCGATCCAAGGGGGAGGGCGTATCTGGTCGCTCCGCCTGGTGAATATTTTTTTTCTCGCTTTGACAATCGGACAATTAACATTGAAGCTGGCAAGACTTATGAGTTGGAAGAGAAGGTAAAACCTAAGATAATTACCACTGTCAAAGTTATTGACGATAAAGGCAGGGCCGTAACCGGCGCCAAGTTTCTTGGGGGAGATAAAAGTTTAGCGTTTACGCCGAAGGAAATCTCTCAGGGAGTTTACCAGATATCCTACACAAGCATTCCTGTACTTATTAAACATCCGAATAGATATCTTAATAAGAGAATCGATCTCGCAGACAAAGGCGGCCATATAGAAGTCATTTTAACCAAGTCAGTTAAAATCAAAGGACAAATAACGAAAATATTTTCTAAATATGAATCTGAAGTTAACGTTTCATTGTATATACATAATCGGGAGCATGTGCATAAAAAGATAAGAATCGACCTTGAGAAAGACAATACTTACGAATTCGACGACCTGATTGACAATTGTGATTATCATGTTCTAGTTTCGTTCAGGAATGAGAAAATATGGATATCAATACCTGCCGACAAGTTAAGAGCGGGAACCACATACACCGCTGATTGTGATTTTACGAAAGGTGCAAATTAAATAATTACATCTAAAATATCGAGACAATTGCCCCGAATAAGAATCTTAAAAATGATCTGCAAGAAACGTTGATAATCGAACGTGAATAATGTATACCTTATAATTGCGAGGTATAATTAATGAATAATATATTTGAAGCTTTGATGCTTGTTTGTTTTGGTGCGGCCTGGCCTGCTTCTATTTATCGGTCGTGGGTATCAAGGACTGCGGCGGGTAAGAGCATTGTGTTTTTGGCGGTTGTCGAGCTTGGTTATCTTGCGGGAATTACGCATAAATTTATTAACGGGATAGACGGCGTAATTTACCTTTATGTGCTTAATGCGGTGATGGTTCTGGTCGATATATGTCTGTACTTCCGCAACAAACGCATTGATATTCGAACAAAGGTGCAATGAGGTCAGTATAACTATGCCAAAGATGAACGCAGATGCTACACTGATTGATGTAGAAAAGGGTAAATACTAAATCCTAATATCTAAATGCTAAACAAATTCTACACTACAAATACTAAAACACAAACGGACAGAGGTTTAAAGCAAATAATACAGAGATAAGGTTTTCGGAAATGGATCGTTTCAGACTATTATGTAATATCGGTGAGCTAAACCACCTGTTCAGGGAGAGCGCGAGCATTGAGAACTTCCTGCAGCGGATCACGGTTCTGGTTACCGAACACATGAAGTCTGACGTCTGCTCGATCTATCTTTATGACGAGGACAGCGGCTATCTTGTGATGCGGGCGACCGAAGGTTTGAACCCTGATGCGATCGATCATGTTCGGATGAAGCTTGGCGATGGTCTTACTGGAAAGTCTCTTAAGGAGCTAAAGCCGATCTGTGTTTCCAGGGCCAGCAAGGATCCGGACTTCAAGGTTTTTATCGGGTGCGGTGAGGAGCAGTTCGAGAATTTTCTGGCGATTCCGATCCTTCGTGGTATTGAGCGTATCGGCGTGCTTGTGCTTCAACGAAAGAAGCGAAGGCGTTTTATAGAAAGCGATGTTATGGCGTGTAAAGCAGTGGCGTCACAGCTCGCCAACATTGTCGAGAACGCCCGTTTTCTGATGACTATCCACACGCCGCAGTCCGATCATACGCAGCAAGTTTCCGAATCGTGGGGCAAGGCCGATCTTGATTTTGTTCGGGGCAAGGCCGCTTCGGAAGGATTTGCCTATTCGCAATCTTATATTCTGGACAAGGAAAAAACGTTCGCATCATTGCTGAACCGAAAATTTGAGCGCCTGCACAATATCGAGGAATTCGATGAGGCAGTGACCACAACCGGAGAGCAGCTGCAGGATCTGCAGGATCAGGTTGAGGAGAAGCTCAGCGATGCTGCGTCGTTAATATTCGCATCTCATCTTATGATCCTTAAGGACAAAGAGTTCGTCGGCGTGATGCGTTCGATGATCGAAAACGGCTGCAACGGGCCTGACGCTATAATTCGAGTTTCAAAACAGTACATCGATACGTTTTCGGCAAGCAGCAACCACTACATCCGGGAAAAAGTTCAGGACGTTGAGGACCTGGCGGTTCGGCTGATAAGCAACCTGGCTGGTGAAAGAGAGGGGCTGGAAGGGTACGGCGGGCATATTGTGATCGCCCGTGAGATATTTCCATCCGACCTTCTGCGAATGTCTTCGGAGAACGTTAAAGGTATTGTTCTGGTCAGCGGGGGCGTTACGAGTCATTTGTCGATACTTGCCCGCTCATTGCAGATACCTATGGTGATCGCCAACCGCCTGGAACTTACCGGCGTTGCCTACGGTACGAATATCCTGGTCGACGCGGACAGCGGCAATGTTTACGTCGATCCGGCTGAAGATGTTGTTGAAAGTTTTCGTCAAAGACATCTTGCAAGAGAAAAAGTTGCTGACGAAGTAGCGGCAGTTGAGACCAATACCAAGGACGGCACGCATGTAAACCTGTTGGCAAACATCAATCTGCTCAACGATCTGAAACTTGCGGCGCGTTTTCACAGTCAGGGCGTCGGTTTGTATCGTACGGAGTTTCCGTTTATTATACGCAGCGACTTTCCGAGCGAAGAGGAGCAGTATGTCACCTATCGCAAACTTATCGAAGCGATGGTCGATAAGCCGGTGACTTTTCGCACGCTGGATATCGGCGGCGATAAAGTGCTGAGCTATTACCATGACGCACATGAGCAGAACCCGACGATGGGTATGAGGTCGATACGTTTTTCGTTGGAGAACAAGGACGTTTTCAGGAAGCAGCTCCGGGCGATACTGCGGGCCGGCATCGGGGCGGACCTTCGCATAATGTTTCCGATGATCTCATCGGTGGACGAATTTATTGACGCTCGTGAAGTTGTTCGACAATGCTCAGAGACACTTGCCAGCGAAGGGATCGAGCACAATGATAGTCCTTTGATCGGGATAATGGCTGAGCTGCCTTCGGTGGCTGAAATCGCAGATGACCTTGCCCGTGAGGCGGACTTCTTTTCGATAGGGACCAACGATTTTGTGCAGTTTGCGCTTGGTGTCGACCGTACGAATGAAAACGTCGAAAGTTATTATGTGCCTCACAATCCGGCAATCCTTCGGGCGTTCGCACGGATAGTCAGCGGCGCGGTCGAAAACCACATCCCTGTATCAGTGTGCGGGGACATGGCTCACAAGGAGAAGTATATCCCGTTTCTGCTTGGGATCGGTGTCGATACGCTAAGTGTCGATCCCGCGTTTACGCCAAGGGTGCAGCGATGCATTGGTGAGCTTGATATGGATAAGGTTCGTGAAATGACGGTGAAGGTTCTTAAAAGCAGCACTATCAAAGAAGCGGCAAAGATCCTCGGCATCGGCTGAAATGGCCAATAACAGCCTCTAGAGCAATTTAATTTTTCGTGCTCGCTTTTTGCCTGTTGCGGCTTTGGCTGGCGGCA
>DAOWHR010000098.1 GCA_030641315.1 Anaerohalosphaeraceae bacterium
AAATATTGTTGGAAAAGGAACGTTACAGCTTTAGGTCAGAAATATCGACCTTGAGTTCTTTAAGTTTTTCGAGATAGACGTCGAAACGATCCTTGAGAGCGGTTGTCGTTTTCGTAAGTTCGTCCATTTCGGCTTTGAGTTCTTTCATCTCTTCGCCAGCCATCTGAGCGATGGGTATTTCTTTGATCTTTGCAGTCAGGTCACCGACTTGGGACTGTTTGGCAACGATTGCATCTTTGTATTTAACCGCAGTGGCCTTAACCTGCTCAGCATCGAGCTTACTTAACATAGCCTTGATATCAGCGATTGGTTTGCTGATGTCAACACCCATTGCCGCAGCTGTTCCTGATCCGGTGTCGGTTGGATTATCCTGGCCAGGCGTGTTAGGTGATGTCTCCTTCTTACCGCAGCCAGCAACACATATCACCAACACCAATACCACCAGTAGTAAAATGTTTGCAGTTTTCTTCATTTTTTCGCTCCTTAAAAAATGTTTCTGAATATCTTTAGACACGGAAGTAGTCAAAACCCGCACTTCACTATGGTATACACCTGAAGATGATAACACAAACAAAATTCCACAATAATATTTTGGTCAGTATCGCCTTGTTTTTAGTTTCCCTCGTTTTGTGTACCCGATGAAGAAGTATCTCAGAGCGTCTATCGGATGATCATAGACGCCGTCTTTGTCGGGCAGTTCGCCGTTTGCCGGTGAAGAATCCGGGTAATGGTAGCACTGCATCGCTTCGATGAGACGGACGCATCCGGGGCTTATTATCATTTTGCTTGTGCCGTCACCTGCTCGCAGCGTTCTTCTAACAAGCTCGATGCCTTCGAGTATGCCGCTTTTCCGGTAACGTGTTTTTATTCCCATCTGTCTTAGCTCGCGGACTGCGCTTGATCCGTTTACATCATTGACACCTGCACCGGCCGGGTCGCAAAAAGTCGCGGCAACACTCTCTTCAGAACACCTGGTTCGCCGTTTCATTTCTTCGGCATGAACCTCGATAGTGGCTCTTGACCGGACATATTCATCAATGACACGGACAACACCATCGCTGTCGATCTGTATCCACAGGCAGACGAACGGATTAACAAATCCAAAATCTATCGCACGGTACAAAGGCAGAGATTCGCTATACTCAACGGGGGCCACATGCATATCCGTATCGAACTCGTCAAAGACAACGTTTTTCAGGCTGGGCTTTTTGCAGAGCATTTCCGATTCGAAGGCAGCCCTGCTGGAACGGCGCATCTGGGTAATACAGTCGTCAATCCTGAGGTAGCCAGCCGCGTCTTTGGCACGGCCGCGGCAATCGGAGAGGATCGGACACCGGCTGCAAGATCGGTCAGTGCATTTTTCGATGACCTCCCACATGCACCACTTAAAGATCGGAACATTGTCCCTGCGAGCATCGGTAACGAGTCTTTGCATAAGGCCGTAAGGTCTGTGCATTGTGCTTATCACTTCCATAGACGCCTTGATGTTATCGGTGGTCTGAGTGACGAATTTCGCGGCATCGAAGACCTGTTCATCGAACAGGTCGATCTCGTCGCAACGAAGTTTGTGTACGTGAGTGCCGCGGACACTTTTGGCGGATTGGGTTAGAACCTGAACATTGGCACCGTTTAGAAATCCGCACCTTTCACGCAGGATCGGTCCGGACAGATGACTTTGGAATCCTGCTGAAAGCATATTTACAAGACAGTCATACATCCGTGTTGACTGTTCCAGTGAGCCGCCGAGTATCCGTGTTTGACAGTTCGGCTTGAAGATGCTGTCAAGCAGTGTAGCCACGGCAGCGACGACTGTTTTGCCGCCTCCGCGATTTGCCCAGATGACAGCGTCACCGTTGGACCTTGCGCCAGCCTGATCGAAATCGGTACTGAAGCAGTGCCAGAGATAATCCATAGGCGAAACATGATCGTCACAGACAGCCTTGTCGGGTATGTCGATACCGCAAAAAACTTTCACATAATTCTTAAGGTCGTCTCTTGTTGTCGGCCTGGTCGAACGCAAAGACGAATAAAGGGCGTTTGCTCTGGTAATATCTGTCGAACTGATCATTTTCATCCACCTGTAATATTGTTATCTGTTTGAGCAAGGGCCGTCAGCAGTGTTGATGCCAGCGCCGGAGTAATCCGGGAACACTGCTGCTGATCTTCGCCTGACTGACTTTTATCGGTTTCCATACTCGCCTCTATCGGCAGGGAAATAATATCGAGGCACGCCTTTCTTGCTGTCTCCTCTTTGTCGCTGTCGGTAAGCTCTACCAGTTTCATCGCGGCAACCTGCGCAAAACGGGCTATGATAAGGCGACTTTTCAGTCGTGCGTTTTTCATCCTGAAGTTAAGCTCATCCGTAAAATTGCCATCGTTTAGCCATTTGCGATAGGCACCTGGGGAGAGTTTGTGTTTTTCAAGAATTTTCGTTTCGTCCAGTTCACCAACCAGCAGGTCGTCGATCACAGCCGTTTGACGTTTTGATAGTTTTGATTTTTCCACCATGTTAATTGCCCTCTTGTGTTTGAAGATATTTTTCACATATTGCTGCAACTGCTTTTGCTTTTCTTTGTGCGCCGGTACTGTTGGTTTGAGGCTCGGTCGCAGCGGCAATCGCTTTTTCTACCAACTGTTTCTGCCCGTCGTCAAAATAGAATACAAAAGGTGTTAAAAACTGCGGCACAGCAGGAGCGGTTCTATTTATCGAAGTGTTCAATCGCATAAGATGCTCTATGTTTTTTCTGCTCTGATTTAACTGACTTATAAGATGTTTTATGTCAAACCGTTCGCTAAGCTGTTTAATCAGTTCGGCCTTTTTGTAGATGTCGTCTTTGCCCTGCAGCCTGTTGAGGGTCAGCAGCAGTATGTTCGCCTCATCATCATCGACATCCCAGACAACACAATCGGCGGATTCGACTTGAAGCTTCTGCAATGCCTTTAGTCTGTGATGGCCATTAAGTATCTGGAAGCTGCCGTTCTGTACGGGATGTTTTCTTACTACTAACGGCTCGTAATTGCCCGAACGCTTTATGTGCGCCAGCAATTTATTAAAAGATGTTTTTGGCATTTCATTCGGATTGGCAGGATGAGAGACAAGCTGGTGAATTGGTATCTGCGTTATTTGCCTGGTCTGCATTGAGGTTTCTCCTTGTCATTGAACCAAATATAATATACCGGCCTGTCGGTCAGTTTGCTGAGCACATAGCGTGTTCTTTCAATACCTGCTTCCATTACTGCGCGTTTGCCGTAAGCCTGCAGGAAACGTTTGATCTGTGTTTCAATAAACACGCCCCGCTCATCTGCCAGTGTGCTTAGGTATGTGTGAACCGCTGTTGGGTCAACAAACATCGATTCATCTATTGAGACCATTTGAAGGGCCTCAGTCAGTCTGACACATCTTTCGGGGATTGGGGCATCGTAAGAAGTAAAGCCGGCCTTATTGAAGAAGCCGTTGAACCTGCCCATTACCGCGAGCGATTCTATGACGGGAACATTCAGCAGAAACATCGTTTCGCGTACAAGCCACGCTGCAAGGCCAAGGCCGCGGTACCTCGGCTCGATAATGACACGACTGATACAGCGGATATTATCATTAATAAGCCTAAGCGTGCCAACCCTGTCGCCGGGGCAGTAATATCTCCCGTCAGTGGCAATGGTTCGCAGCTGCAGCGAGGGCACGGGCATTGTATATACGACCACTCCGATCACCCTGCCGTGCTCCTGGCCGTATGCTCTTCGATCCCTGATAGCATAGACCGCGACATAAGGCGATAAAGAAACACAGCGATAATGAAACCTCGAAAGTTCGGCGTATTCCTTTTTGCCTGCCTTGTATATTTCAAGGTGCTGTGTGACCGAGCATTTTTTTTGCGCCAGTAACGATCGATCCATAACGACAGCCTCCTATGCCTGTAATCTCTCTGGTTTTTCGGTATTTCTGTAAATGACTTCCGCGGGACCGGCAAGCCGCTTAACTACAAGTACATCGGCAGCCAGATCGGCAAGAAAGTGTTCGTCCGTTCCGCCAAGCACAAATGATACGCCTGAACGACTTGCGAATTGGCGAAGGTTACATGCCACTACTGCTGCGGTTATGCGGTCAAGGTTTGCACAGAACTCATCGGCAAAGATCACTCTGCGTCCGCTTGCAAGGGCACGAGCAAGCCTGTAGCGGTATTTTTGACCGTCGCTGAGTAATGCCGGTTTGTTCAGTACGGCGAAAACATCGCTAAGTCCGGCTTTGGCGAGTATACCAAGCGATTCAAAGACGCTGCCGTCAACGCAATCGACAACGCATTTGTCAGATGCAAGCTCGATATCGTCAAGCCAAAGCCTTTCGTTCTTATCGCAACGATCATACATGCTGCGAAGAATTACACTTTTGCCTGCGCCGCTGGGGCCGGTAATGTAGCAAATCTGACCGTCGGAAAGACCCACGCAGCAGCGATGCACAACGGCGTTTTCGTTGAGTCGGTCTATATCGACCCCGAACATACGCATTACCGAAACGACCTTTTCAGTGAGAGTGCCCTGCCAACCGAATTGCCTGCAAATATCAAACTGCATTATGATAAACCTCCTGTGGAAATATTTTGAGCGAAGAAATGTTCGGATATGAACCGGCTATGCGGCGCCGTCGGTAACGCGAACCAGTCTCTGTATCTTGTGAAGTTTTTTGCGGACACAGTAAATTGTGATATTTCTTTTTATCGCGATCTTTTTCTGGCTGAGGCCTTCGATAAAATAATCTTTGGCAATGCAGCGATCCATAGCGTCAAGCTGATTGCGTTTACGAAGACATGTTATATACTCGCCGTCGACGAGTCGTGATATGAGTTTGTTGATCCTTCTTGCTATGGTAGCTTCGTTGACCCCTGCAAGCCTTGCCATCTGGCTGAACGTGCTGCCGTTACGGAGATACATCTGCATGAGCGCCTTATCCCTGCCAGCAAGAACAGAAACCCTGGCCCTTAGCATATCGATCCTGTCAGAATAAAGCCGATTAAGAGTATCGCTGCTGCCGGACGGCGTATCTGAAGTAATTTCTGCCATGTTGATACTTATCTTTGCCATCATCCAACTCCTGCAATAAAATGTTATTATCGTTACTAATGAACCTGCACATCCCTACTATAGATACTTAAAAAACACATTTTGTTATGTAAATATCTAACATACACGGCATTTTAACAACACTTTCGATGGTTGCAAGGATAATTTTGAAAAAACTTTAGAACCGCTCATTTCAGTAATAAAATGAGGCTTTAATTGTCATTTTTGGGGAATATTTCTATAAATCGGCGGGATGACAGAGTTGACACATCAGTATTTAACCACCAATATTTATAAACACTATGATTATTACTGGCCTGCCATTTGGCTTATGAACGCGTTTGCTTCTGCGATTGAAACTTCCATCTCTTTTATCAGTTCGCTGACATCTGAACGGACAGAGATCACCTCATCCTGTAATGATAAAATTGCCTTGGCGTTGAGGTTGTGTTTGAGGAACAGTACCTGATCACAATCATGCCGGCATTATCCAAACAATACTTAATGCTTCTCTTGCAGCAAAGGTGAATCCATCAGTTCTTATTATTGATAAGGTTGACCATCACTTTAACGATAATGTCTTTGTGCTTAGGGTTACTCTCGGCAATCATAAGAGTCATCGCAACAAGTGCGTTATCAGCTATCCGCTTGGAGCCATCCTTGTGATAAAGAGCATTGTTTTTATCGAGGAACCACAAAAAGAGAAATGCTCCAATGCGTTTATTGCCGTCTGTAAAGTGGTGGTTCTTTACAAGAAAGTACAGCAGGTGAGCAGCTTTTTCTTCCATGCTCGGATAAAGCTGCTTACCGTTAAAAGTCTGAAATATATTGCCCAGTGAACTTTTCAGGGTATCATCCTTCTCTCTGCCGAACAACTCGGCTGCCTTATACTGCTGCCGCAGAGTCACGATAATACTGCGTGCTTCCTCATAGCTGATGGACTTGCCTTTTTTACGGCTTACTCCCGTCACATCCAGCCGTTGATAATCATACGCATCGAGAACATCAAGAGCGTAAGCAAAATCAGTGATAACTCTCAGCAGGCCCCCAGCCTCATCCGAATCAAGAGCCTTATTTTGAATAACATCCCCGATCAGCCCGATCGCATTCTTAAGCTCGCTGTAATGCCCAACTTCCTGCTTTAGCCGTTTCTCATTGAGGGTATATCCCTGGACAAGATGTGCCCTGAGAACATTGGTTGCCCATTTGCGAAATTGAGTACCTCTTTTTGAGTTCACACGATAACCAACAGAAATAATAGCATCGAGATTGTAATATTCAACCTGATATACCTTCCCATCAGTTGCAGTTGTTGCATTTTTTGCAACAACTCGATTTCTTATTAACTCTCTTGTCTTAAATATGTTACGCAAATGTCTCGATATGACTGATTTGTCTCTGTCGAATAAATCCGTCATCTGATTTAAACTTAGCCATACTGTATCCCCTTCAACTCTGACCTCAAGTTTGGTCACTCCGCCCTTTGGTTTATACAGAAGTATCTCACCGTGATTTTGTTGTTTTATTGAAGCCATAGAAACTCTCTGGAATAATCACTGTCATAACACATTTGTTCTGGAATGCCTTTTACTGACCCGCCATTTGGCTTATGAAGGCGTTTGCTTCGGCGATTGAGGCTTCCATTTCTTTTATCAGTTCGCTGACATCTGAACGGACAGAGATCACCTCGTCCTGTAAAGATGAAATTGCCTTTGCGTTCAGGTTGTGTTTGAGGAACAGCACCTGATCACGGAAGGCGTCAAGGACCGGGTCTATCTTGTCGCTTGCGCGGTTCATGGCTGATATCAGTTTTTCGTACCGGAGTTTTGTATCTTTTAGTTTCTTTTCGCTTGCGGTGCGCAGCTGTTTACTGCTGTATTGGTCAAGCTCATTTTCCCATTCATTGAAAAGTGCCTTTGCGACCTTTTCTACGTCATCGATACGGCCTGTAGCCGCCTTAGCCTTATCTTCGCTCCGGGCGAACTGTTCCTTTAGCTGGTTGTATTTAATTTCGAGATCGCCTCCTGAAAAACCGACTATCTCGGTAAACTGCTCAAGGGCACTTGCGAACTGTTCTTTTGCCTGGGTCTGTGCGTCGCGGGCCTCCTCTACACGGTCGACCAGAATGTCCCTTTTTTCATAACCGAACTTCTCCATTGTTCCGTAATAGAGTTTACTGCAGCCAGCCAAAGCGAACAGAAGCAACAGCAAGGATATTTTTGTAAGGTTCAGATGTGCATTTTTCATAATTCAGGTTCTCCCGTAAACTGCATAGTATTAAGAAACGGCTGGGGATATTACAACTGACGGCATCACTTTTGTCAGACAATTCCGTCGTCCCCTGCCAATCATAATATATCAATGTTTCTGATATTTGTCTAACAATTATCCTGACTGGCCGTCATGAGCAAATGCGCAAAAAAACATACCCGCACGTTTGGGGATGCGGGTATATTTTGGTCGGGGCTGAAGGGAGAAGAGCCCCTGTTACTTTGATGCACTAGGAGATTGTTAAAGCATTTAAGAACTTTCAGTTTAAATAATATCTTTCGGTCACTATCGCTTATTCGCCCCATGTCTGTATGTAGATGATACCAGAAAAGGGGTAATTAATTCAAGTGAAACAGGCAAATAGTCCTTCTATTAGCTGTTTATCGGCCATAATGGGCAATCAAGCAAAATATTATCGAACGTGAGCAGGTTTTTTTTTCGACACAAAAAAAGGGCGTATTCACGAAATACATGAAATACGCCCATTTAGATCTGTCAGTTTTGCTTTTTAGATAAGTTTTGTCTGGCCCGGTACTGCAACGGGACGAACCGGCATATCTCCAAGTTCGTATTTTTCCGGTGACAGATCGAGCTTGCTGGCGTTCATTGCCCACTTCCAGCTGAACTCCTTACCGGTATAGGCGCTCATCCTGCCCATGATCGCGCACATTGTGCTTTCAGCGACACGTTTGCCTTCGTTTAGAGGCTTACCCGCACGGATACTTGCAATGAGGTCGCGATGTTCAAGAACATACGGATTCCCATTCGGGCCCTTATAACTGAACCCGTTCGCACCCAGGATCTTTCCGCTGCAGTTCGAGGTTCCCTTGGTTCCGACAACGCGTTCGGAAACTCTGCCAGCAGCTCCTGCTGTCTGACGGCACATACTCATGATACGTGCACCGTTTTCATATTCGAACTCAATAGCAAAGTGGTCGAAGATGTTACCGCACCTAGCATCGGTACGAACCTGTCTTCCGCCCATACCCATAACTTTTTTCGGAACAGAGCCCATTGCCCAGTTAATAACATCTATGTTGTGGACGTGCTGCTCTACGATATGGTCGCCTGATAGCCATGTGAAGTACAGCCAGTTTCGGCACTGCCATTCCATTTCGCTCATCGAAGGCTTCTTATCTTTGACCCAGAGGGTGCCCATGTTCCAGTAGCACT
>DAOWHR010000245.1 GCA_030641315.1 Anaerohalosphaeraceae bacterium
CAAAAATTTTTTGAACAAGTAGTTAATATGTAAACTGTCTATCTGGCAACTAATTTGGAAAGGGCCCATCATGAGCACCAAAGCACGTTGGTATGGATTTCGATGGCGATTTCTTTTGATTTTTGTTGTTTTTACCGTATGGCTTGGGTGGTATATTGATCGAAGAATAGATATTGCCAGCCAGTCATTGCCAATGGGCCAAGGCAGTGCAGGCCCAGCCGTTGACAGCAAAGCCTTTGAAACGGTATGGTCCGACAGGAAGCATGTATTGATCGGGCTTGGTGACAGCATTACACGCGGACTCGGTGCCGACAAACGACAACGACATTTCAACATGCTCATCGAAAATGATGACGAAATGTACCCTGAGATGAGCGGCTGCGATCTGTCCAGCGTACTGACGCAGTTTGAGGCAAAGAACTATGCGCTGGACTATACTACCTCCGAGGCCCATGTAAAGAACCAACTGCCAAGGGTTCCTGTATACGACCGGGATGTCCGGGGTATCGTGGTTATCACCTCTGGCGGCAACGACCTTATACACGACTATGGCAGGAGTGAACCCGTTGACGGTGCGATTTATGGCTGCACATACGAGCAATCGGTCGAATGGACCGAAAATGTTAAGATCCGTATCCGTCAACTGCTCGAAGGTGTTGATGAAAAATTTTCGGGCCGTTGCGATATTTTCCTTGCCAACCTCTACGATCCGACGGATGGTGTTGGGGATCCGCAGCTTGTTGGTCTGCCGAAGTGGAAAGACTGCATGAAAGTTCTGGATCTGATGAATGCAAAGATCGCCGAACTTTGCGATGAGTTTGACAACGTTCATCTTGTCGATATTCATTCTGTTTTCATCGGCCATGGAATTCACTGCCGGGACTTCTGGCGCAGAACATATCATTCAGATGACCCAACATACTGGTTTTATCATAATCTGGAGGACCCTAACCGCCGAGGCTACGACGCGATAAGACGATTGTTCTTGCTGGAAATGATAAAAGTGTTCGGAATGGAAGGCAATTAGATAATGGACGCAAAGATAAACAGGCAAGTACGTTGGTATGGATTTCGATGGCGATTTCTTCTGGTTTTTATTATTTTTACCGCGTCCCTTGGATGGTATATTGATCACCGCAAAGACATTGACAGTCAGCCTTTGCAGATGCCTAAGAACGATACCGGTGCAGTGGTTGCTAAGACACCTATTGATAGTCACTGGCCAGATCAGAAGCATGTATTGATCGGACTTGGTGACAGTATTACTCGAGGATATGGAACGGTAAAAGAACTAAGCTATTTTAATATGCTTATCAAAAACAATGACTATCAGTACCCGGACATGAAGAACGAAGAGTTATCCCATGTACTGCCTCGGATGAAGGCAAGGAACTTTGCTGAAAACTGCTCCGTTTCAGCCGAACATATCAAGTATCAACTGCTAAGAATTCCACAGTATGAGAATGATGTGCGTGGCATAGTAGTCATCACTTCAGGAGGCAATGACCTCATACACAACTACGGCCAAAGCGAACCTGTCGATGGCGCCATGTACGGCTGCACGTATGAACAGGCTGTCATCTGGACTGAGAACGTTAAAAGCCGTATCCGTCAACTGCTCCAGGGCGTCAATGAAAAGTTCCCGGGCCGCTGCGAAATATTCCTTGCCAACCTTTATGATCCAACCGATGGCGTTGGCGACCCGCAACATGCAGGATTACCAAAATGGAAAGACTGCATGGAGGTCCTTGATCTGATGAACAACAAGATCGCCGAACTTTGTGATGAGTTTGATAACGTTCACCTGGTCGACATTCATTCAGAATTCATCGGCCATGGAATACATTGCGCGGAATCATGGCGTGATTTTTATCACGCAGACGACCCGACATACTGGTTTTATTACAATCTGGAAGACCCCAACTGGCGCGGTTACGATGCGATAAGACGACTATTCTGGCTTGAGATAACAAAAGTATTCACAAAGGAAGGAAATTAGAACATGGGGACAGCGATTAAAAGGCGAAGTCTGATGAAATGGATATATCCATCTGGCTTGACGTGGCGCAGATGGCTTCTTCGTCTAACTTTATGGTATATTGCGATTTGTATTGGAGGCTGTATGTTTGCGGACAAAATGATATTCCTGCCGCCCGAGGCAAGCTATTCAGACAGTGACAACATAATCAAAATTCCCGTTACGGTCGACCAGAGCATCTCAGCGATCTACATACACAACAAAAACGCCGAGTTTACGATCCTCTACAGTCACGGCAACGCAGAGGATCTTGGGCATTCCTTGTACGTTCTGCAACGCTTCTCCCAACACGGCTATTCGGCTCTGGGCTATGACTACCGCGGATACGGAACAAGCGACGGCAAACCATCCGAGAAAAACAGCTATGCCGATGAACTTGCGGCATATAAATGGCTGGTAAACGAAAAGAAAGTACCCCCCGAAAACATCATAGTCTACGGCCGCTCGGTCGGCGGAGGAATGGCAGCGGATCTTGCAATGCGCCAAAAGGTCGGCGCTCTCGTATTGGACAGCAGTTTTGTAACAGCGTTTCGTGTTATGACCAGGTGGCCGCTTTTGCCCGTCGACAAATTTCGCAATATCAGCAAGATCGACAAAATAAACTGCCCCGTGCTGGTGATACACAGCAGAGACGATGATGTTATACCCTACTGGCACGGCAAAAAACTGTTCGAAAAGGCAAAAGAACCGAAGATGTGCTTATGGGCCGAGGGCATCGGACACAATAATGATCTTGTCGGTGCGGTAGGCGATAGATATTGGCAGTCGCTGGAAAAGTTGTGCGACCTGGCAAAAAAATGACAACCTGCTTTTGAAAGGAGATTTGCTGTGAGCCTTCGTGATGGTTTAATTTGCCGTGGAAGCGGTGCGATCAGCGGGGTACTTCTGTTGCTGCCCTGTTATTTCGCCAAGCTCGCACCGTTACAGTTAATTGCTTTTTGCATCGTCGCATGGTACGGACTAAAGGTCAAAGGCAAACCGGCCAAAACGCTCCTGTTCGGCCTGTACATGTCGCTCATCTATATGCTCCCGCAGCTAATCACACTCCGCATGCACGCTATCATTTCCGTAATACTGCTTGTCTATTTCATGGCTGTGATACTCGTTATCTGCTTCTCGGTCGGCAAATGTATCAGCGGCTCGGTTATATGGGGCAGCATCGCGGTCGGTGCAGCTTTAGTGGTTATCGACTGGATAAGCATAACAGCCGTGCCAATTTGGGGAACGGCTCAATCGATTGTCAGATGCTGGTCAAGCTGGCCCGAATTAATAATGTTCACATCTGTTACGGGCCTTACGGGAGTGATGTTCGTAATTGGGACCCTCAGCGGATTAACAGCAAATTACCTCGTCAGGCCAAACGAAAAACGCACAGCTTTGATCGCAGCAGCAGTGCTTGTCGCAACTGTCACTGTAACCAATATCGTACAGCTAAACCAAAAGCCAGTCGGAAATATTAAGATCGCCGCTGTCGGCTGGGTATTCGATGACAGTCAGGGCGACAATCCGCAAAGCGAAAAAGGTTTTGAAAAGCTTTACGTTGATCCCGTCAGTGCAGCGGCGAAGGAAGGTGCAAGATTTGTCGTTTCAGGCGAACTGGGATTCTATCTTGACAAGTACGATGCGCAGCAGTGGATCGACAGATTCGCCAAAGTTGCACGTTCGAACAATATCTATCTTGCGGTGGGCTACTTTGATGGCGAAGCTGATCTGAACCGAATGATGTACATTTCACCAGAAGGAAAGGTCATCGATAAATACGCAAAGACATACCTGACCCAATAGTGTTCGGCCCGACATTTGCTCTTTGATAAATTTATATAGTGTTTGGGTTTCTTTTGTGATTGTATGGCAATGTCGTACTGCTTGCAAGTTATTATTGCGCAGCATGAACGGCGGCATCGGTTTGGCGTAGACCGG